>JAUIHC010000145.1 GCA_030432455.1 Phycisphaerae bacterium
GGCCCCTCGAACTCGGGGCCGACATCGTGCTCCACTCGATCACGAAGTATCTCGGCGGACACTCCGACGTCGTCGGCGGCGCCCTCGTCGCGAAGGATCCGGAACTCGTCTCCCGCATCCGGTTCCTCCAGAACTCGGTCGGCTCGGTGCTCGGTCCGTTCGATGCGTACCTCGGACTGCGGGGCGTCAAGACCCTCGCCCTTCGGATGCAGCGGCACTGCGAGAGCGCGACCACGATCGCGACCTGGCTCGAGTCGCATCCCAAGGTCGATCGGGTGGTCTTCCCCGGCCTTCCGTCGCATCCGCAGCACGAGATCGCGTCCCGTCAGATGCGGTTCCACGGCGCGCCCGCCGGCGGCGGCATGATCACGATGTTCCTGAAGGGCGGCCTCGACGAGAGCCGCCGGATGCTCGAGACCGTGCACATGTTCACGCTGGCCGAGAGCCTCGGCGGCGTCGAGAGTCTCATCGAGCATCCCGCGATCATGACCCACGCCTCGGTGCCGCCCGCCCAGCGCGAGATGCTCGGCATCTCCGACGGTCTCGTGCGGCTCTCGGTCGGCATCGAGCATGTGGACGATCTCATCGCCGACCTCGAACGCGGCCTCGCGGCGGTCTGAGTCCTCCTCGCGATCCCGGAGCATCGGTGAACGACGATCGGTCGGCGATCTTCCAGCAGGCACAGCGACTCGCGGCGGCGGGCCGGTTCGACGAGGCCGATGCGCTCGTCCGCCGCAGTTCCGCCCGGCCCGCCCGCGATGCAGACGGCCTTCGGGTTCGCGGCCATCTGGCGATGATCGCCCATCGTCCCGGCGAGGCGAAGTCGCTGCTGGAGAAGTCGCTCAAGGTCCAGCCCTCGGTCGCCGCCCACCTCCACCTGGCGCAGTACCACCTGAACATGGTCGAGAACGACGCGGCGATCGCCGCGTGCCGGGCGGCGATTGCGCTCGATCCCGGGAACGCCGCAGCGCGGATCCAGACCGCGGCGATGCTGGTCGAACTCGGCCGGGTGGACGAGGCGGCCGAGGCGCTCGCCCCGGTCCTCGAACGCTCGGACGCCGATCCGACGACCGCCCGGCGGGCCGCGATCACCCTCGCCTCGATCGAGATCCAGCGACGCGAATTCGACACCGCGATCGACCGGCTGCGGCAGGTGCTCGCGGCCGACCCGTCTCCGATCGAGCGTCGCGGCGCCCTCGATCTCCTCGCCAAGGCCCTCGACCGGGCCGGGCATCACGACGAGGCGTTCGCCGCGGCGACCGATCGCCACGCGATGGATCCCCCGTCACCCTCGCCCGAGTCGATCCTCGCCGACGCCGACCGACTCATCGCCGCCAACTCCCGGGCCGCGCTCGAGCGTCTTCCGATCGGGCCGATGGACGAGCGGCCCGTCTTCATCGCGGGCATGCCGCGATCGGGCACGAGCCTGGTCGATCGCATCATCGACGCGCATCCGCTCGCGGCCGGCGTCGGCGAACGTCCGATCCTGGAACGGGCCGCGGCCTCGGTCGGGGGCGCACGACCGGACGACGCCGCGGGCGACGGCTGGTCGTCGCTCGCCGCCCGCACGCTGGCCGACCTCTCGGCCCCGGTGCCTGCGGGCGTGACGCGGATCGTGGACAAGTCGCTCGCCAACGATCGACTGCTCGGGCTCGCGTGGCGACTCCTGCCCGGCGCCAGGGTGCTGCACGTCATCCGCGATCCGCGCGATGTGGCGGTGTCGTGCCACCTCGGCCAGTTCAATCCGGCGAAGCATCCCTGGACGGTCAGCCTCGCGGGCACCGCCGCCGCCTGGGAGGCGTCGCGGCGGCTGATGGCCCACTGGCACGCGACGATCGACCTGCCGATTCTGGAGATCCGCTACGAGCGACTGGTCCGAGACCCGGAACGCGAGTTCCCGCGAATCGTCGAGTTCCTCGGACTGGAGTGGGACGAGGCGTGCCGTCGCTTCCACGAGTCGGGACGGCCGCTCCGCACCCTCAGCTTCGATCAGGTGAGTCGTCCGCTCTACACCACGAGCGTCGGACGGCATGCGTCCTACGCCTCGCGGCTCGGCGATGTCGCCTGGCCGGACTACGACCCGGACGCCTGAACGCCCCCCACCCGTCGGACCGGCGGCCTACTCCACCCACGCCCCGCCGCGATGACGCGGACGCGACGCCGCGGCGTCGTCGAGAAGCAGCGACGGCACGCGATCGACCCGCAGATCGACGATGGGAGGATCGCCCTCCAGCGCGAGCAGCGTGCTCCACTGTGGCCGTCCGCGGTCGAGCAGGGCCAGTTCGACGCGGATCATCGCCAGCGCATCCGTGCGATCGACGACCGGACGCTGTCGCCCGCCCGCCTCGGTCTGCCGACGCAACCACTCGATGCCGCCGGGGAGGGCGTGATCCCAGCCTTGGATCAGCCGCTCCCGAGCGGGATCCTGAAGGGCTCGACGAAGTCCGATCGTCCGTCCGCTGCGAAAGTCCCCGAACGCCTCGCCGATCTCCAGCGCGGTCTCCGCGTCCACCTCCGGCCGATCGGCGGTCACCGACCGGACGCTCTCGGGATCCAGAAGCGAGGCGGCGGCGCGGTATCGCTCCTTCGTGCGGGCATCGGTCGCCAGCGAGGCGAGACCGAGCGCCGCCGAGGCCGCGAGTCGATCGGGATCGAGACGCCCGGCCAGTCCGTAGAGCCGACGGGCGAGCACGCGATCCGCGCTCTCCCCGGTCGCCAGCCCCTCCGCGATCTCCTCGGCGAGTTCGAGGTACTCGATCGGGCGGGCAGGATCGAGATCCTCCAGACGGGCCTGGAGATCGAATCCGCGGGGCGGCGGGTCGGCGGGCACCATCGGCGCCGCGGCTCCCGCGAGGAGGCACGCCGCCAGCGCGATCACGCTCGGAAGTCCGCCGCGTCCGACTCGTGCCATGCCGCGATCGATCATCCCATGCCTCCCAACGGATCGGTGTCGCGGACGATCATCCGCAGTCGCTCCAGTTCCACCATGCGAAGCACCGTCGAGGCCGCCTGACGCAGCCCGGAATCGGCCTCGGCTCGATCGTCGGCCGCATCCTCCATCGCCGATCGAAGCTCCACACGCCGCACCGGCACCCTCGCCTCGAGGATGAACTCGAGGTACTCCAGTTCGGCGACGTGCTCGGCGACGAGACGCCGGATCGGATCGCTCGCCAGACGCCGCCGGGCGAGCCGTCGCCGATCGAGATCCTCGAGCGAGCGATCACCGCCGGGGGCGAGGAACAGCCCCGTTGCCACCCGTCGCGCCGCATCCGCGGCCGCCGCCGCGGACGAGGATGGATCCGGTCGCCCGGCGCCGAAGGCGGTCCCGGCCGCCACCTCGCCCTCGCGGGCCCTCGCCCGGGCGAGCACCGTCTCGCCGACCGCGTTCGCCAGACGATCGATGCCGATCGCGTCCGCGTCGAGGAGCGAGACCGCGTGTCGGGCGAGTGCCCGACGCACCGCCGCATCCCAGTCGTCGTCCCGCCGGCTCGGAAGGATCGCATCGGTGTACTGCTCGATGAACACCGCGGTGTCCTCGCTGCGGGCCGCCCGCCCCACGGTGTTCAGCATCTCGATCGCGACGTTGGGGCCGTTTGAGAAGGCGTCGAGCACCACCGACCGGGCGACGTCGCGGACCGCCGCGGGGGAGCCTCGCCACGCCTCCTGCACGAGCGCCTCGGCATCCCGCGGTCCGAGGTCGCCGGCGAGGGCATCGGCCAGCAGCGAATCGATGATCGCGATGCGGGCGTCCGCATCACGACCGGCCTCCTTCAGACTCTGCGCGAACTCGCCGTCGTTGCCGCGGACCACGGGCGAGCGCGGATCGGGGATGTCCACTCCGGTCTCCTGCGAGTCCACCTGCGAGATCACCTGTCCGATCACCGCCTCGGCCTCCCGGGTGCGATCGGCGGCAAGCAGCGTGGTGGCGAGGGCGAGCCGCTCCGCGCCCAGAAGCGCTTCGAGCAGTTCGCGGGAGGTGCCCGCATCGCGGATCACCGCGGCCATCTCCGGTATCAGGCGATCGAGCTGGTCGAGCAGCACGCCCTCGACCGGGAGCAGTTCGCCCCGGGCCACCGGAGTCCGACTCTCGGGCCAGGCATCCAGCACGTCGGCGAGCACGCGGAGTCGAACGCCGGGCGTCGCCTGCGGGTCGAGGACGAACTCCGGTCGGAACCAGCCGATTCCCGCCGGACCGTCGAGCACGCTGCCCAGCACCCAGAGCGCCTGCCCGTCGATCGAGGAGTCCCGCATCCACGCCTGATACGCATCGCGGAGACTCTCGGGATCCGGTCCCGCCGCGGTCCAGTCGATCTCCCGCACCAGCCGCCCGAGCAGATCCGTCGAGGGGCCGGGATTGCCGAGCCCGCGATTCACCGCGAGGACGCGACCGAGGGTCGCCACCAGCGCCCGCTGCACCTCGTCGGACCGCCGCAGCGCGGCCTGCGCCTCGAACCACCGTTCCCAGGCATCCTCGAAGTCGCCGATCCCCAGCACGCCCGCCTGTTCGACGAGCGTGCCGCCCATCAGGTCGAGGGCGCGGCCACCGAGGGCCGCGAACGGTCCGCCCGACGCGTGCCGACCGTCGGACCCGGGAAGCCGCTCCGCCACCCAGCGACGGGCGATCTCCCGCACCGACTCGGGCAGCGACTGCTCGACCACGATCTCGCCGAGCACCCCGCTGCGGAACGCCCGTCGCCAGGGATCGAGCTCCTCGCGGATCGGCGCCTCCGGATCGACGGCCAACGCCGCCAGCAGCCGATCCGCCACCTCGGGCGTCTCCGCGACCCGGAGCACGCCGAGGATCGAGGCGAGCACCTGCGACCGCTGATCGGACGGCATGCGGGGCCAGGTGCGGGCGAAGAGACCGATCGCGTCCTCCCACTGCACCCGGGCGGCCTCGGGAAGACGATCCACATCGAGTTCGAGTCGTCGTGCGAGCGTCGCAAGGTCGTCCACCGCCGCGGGCAGGCGCCCCAGATCGAAGACCACCGTCTCCGGCACCGCGTCGCCCCGGAACATCGGAGGCCGCTCGAAGGTCGCCGGTCGCACCACCCCCGGTCGCGTGCTCGGAGTCACCGAGTGCGTCGGATCGACGGCCGCGGTCTTCTCCTCCTCCAGACGGCGAGTGAGCAGTTCCTCCGCTTCCTGCCGACGCAGATTGGTGTCGCGGACCACCGGCGACGGCGCGGTCAGCACGGTCACCAGCACCACGCCGAAGAAGACCGCCACCAGACCGAAGAGCGTGACCAGCCGGTAGAACGACGAACGACTGTCGCCGCGGAACTCGCGACCGACGCCTTCGGCCATTCGAAGCACCGTGGACTCGAGTCGTCCCGGGGCGGGTGGCGGCGGCGCCGGCCGATGCTCGGCCCGCGCCACCTCGCCGAAGGTGCCCGCCACGCCCTGCTGCCGCATGAACGACGCGAGTCCGGAGACCACCCGACGAAGCGTCGCGGCGTCGAGTCCGGCCTGATGCGCGAGTCCGGCCACGAGCACTCGGGTGCGGGCGTTCCAGCCACCGCCGGAGACGAGGATCGAGAGCACCAGTCGATCGAACGGCGTCAGGTGCGCCGCGGTGATCCGCGGCGTCGGACGCACCGGCGTGCGGGACCTGCCCGCGATCGGGCCGGGAGGCGGCGGCGCGGAGACCTTCGGATGCACCGGCCGGACGGGCGGCACCGGCGAGCTCGGTGGCCGCGGGATCGTGCGAGATCGCCCTTCGGAGGCGCTCGGTCGCAGGGCGGCCGCGGCGGCCTCGAGTTCCGCGATCGCCGCCTCCGCGAGACCGCGGGTGGCGGCGTTGGACTCGACCTGGCGACGACGCGTGGCCAGCGCGGCGTCGAGCGTGTCGCGATCGATCGGACCGTCACCGAGTCCGAGGATCGCCCGGGGACCGGCGGCCCGGGTGCACCCGAGCAGCGCCGCCACCGCCGCGTCCCGCGCCGGATCCGACCCGAACGACATCACGACTCACCCCCATCACTGCCACTGCCACTGCCCAGCGCGACATCGATTCGAATGTCGAGTCTCCGGAGCTCGGCATTCCACGGCTCGGGACCGAGATCCGGATGCAGAGCCCGGAGCTGATCGAACACCTGCCGAGCCGCCGCCGGATCGAGCGCGAGAAGCGTCCGGACCTGACCGACCTTGGCCGTCCACCAGCGGTCGTCACCATCGGGCGCGGCCCGCGCCAGTCGCCGCCATGCGTCGAGCGCCACCTCGGTCTCACCCGTCGCCTCGCCGAGCCGACCGACCGCCTCGAGCATCGATCCGTCGAGCGGTCGCCGCTCGAGGATCGCCCGGTACCACGCCAGCGCCTCCGCCCCGTCGTCGGAGTCTCCGCCCGCGGTGAAGACCGCCGCCCGCGCCGCCGCCACGCTGGCCGCGATCGGAAGCAGGCGATCCCGATCCAGAACCGCGAAGCGATCCTCCGGCGCCGCCGCCTCGTCGGCGGGGTCGCCCGAGTCGTCCTCGGGGCCGGGCTCGGTCGCCACGAGTTCGAGATACCGCGCGCCAGCCTCCGCCCCCGCCCGCGCGACATCGATCGGAACCGGTCCCGATCGCATCAGGGCGTCCGCCGCCCGGTGAACCCTGAGGGCGCCCAGCCTCGCCCAGCGACCGGCTTCCGGCGTGTCGGGCGCCACCGGCATCTGCGCCACGAGTCGTTCGGCGTACTCGAAGTCGCCATCGCCGAGGGCCACGCCGAGTCGGCGATGCTGGATCTCGTTGGGCAGGTCGGGCACCTCCGCGAGCGCCCCGTGTTCGAGCGCGGACTCGAGTTGGGCGAGATACCGCTCGGCGCGGGCGACCTCGTGGACCTCCTCGTCGCTGGCCACCTCCGCCGCCTGCCGCAGCAGCATGCCGTCGAGCCCTCGGACATCGGTGAAGATCCCGGTCTCGCCGCGGTCGCGTTCGAGCAGTTCGTCCGCCACCTGCAGCATGCGTCGTCCCGCCTCGACCCGGGCCGCGTCGGTCGCGGTGCGGAAGTCGCGATACAGCGACTGCACCGCGCGACGACGCGCGGTCTCCCAGGTCGGATGCGTCTCCGGGACCCCGAGCAGGACCTCCAGATCGTCCGCGTCCGGATCGTCCTGCTCGGCGATCCGGCGGACCACCAGCGACGGCGAGCGATCATCGGCCGGATACGCGTCAAGGAACCGTTCGACGAGTCCGTCGCGTCTCGTCGCCGCCTCGGCGATCCCCGCCCCGCCGGCCGAGACGATCTGGTCGAGCGCGACGATCGCCCCCCAGATCGCGTCCGCCCGCCGCTCGCCCGCCATCCGCCCCGCCGCCTCCTCGAAGGCGTCCGCCGCCTCCGCGG
>JAUIHC010000146.1 GCA_030432455.1 Phycisphaerae bacterium
CGGCGAACGGTCGGCCGATCGGCATCGTCACCGGTCGCCCGCGCGGGGAGGCCGAGTGGTTCCTGCGTCGCAGCCGACTCGATCGCGTGGTGGATGTGCTCGTCGCCCGAGAGGACGCACCACTCAAGCCGCACCCCGCCGGCATTCAGGCGGCCCTCGATCGACTCGATGTCGCCGCCGCCTGGTTCTTCGGCGACACCGTGGACGACATCGTCGCCGCCCGGGCCGTGGGTGCCCGCTGCGTGGTGCCGATCGGCGTCCGTCCGCCCGGCGGTGCCGCCGAGATCGCGGACGAGAGCGATTCGGGCGCCTTCGACTCGAACCTCCTTCGTGCCGGCGCGGCCCGCGTGGTCGCGGCCGGCGATCCCCTGCTCGCGCTTCTCTCCGAGGTCCGCCCGTGAATCCTTCGACGACCCCCCCGCCCCGCCGCGCCGAGTACGAACGCCGGACCCGCGAGACCGAGATCGTGGCCGCGCTCGACCTCGAACCGGTCGATCCCCGGATCCGCATCGACACCGGCATCGGCATGCTCGACCACATGCTGGCGTCCCTCGCCACCCACGCGGGCTGGTCGCTGCAACTCGACGCTCGCGGCGACCTGCATGTGGACGACCACCACGTCGCCGAGGACTGCGGCATCGTGCTCGCCCGACTGCTCGACCAGGCGCTCGGCGACCGCTCCGGCATCCAGCGGTTCGGCTGGGCGATGGTGCCGCTCGACGAAGCGCTCAGTCGGGTCGCGGTGGACCTGGTCGCCCGCCCGTCCGCGACCGTCGAGCTCGGACTGGCCACGCCGATGCTCGGAGCGCTGTCGGCCCAGAACGCGACGCACCTTCTGGAGACGATCGCCCTCACCGCGCCGTTCACCCTGCATGTCCGGGTGCTCGAAGGTCGCAACGATCACCACCGGCTGGAGTCGGCGTTCAAGAGTCTGGCGCTCGCGATGCGACAGGCGGTGACCCCGACCGACGGCGAGACCTCGACGAAGGGCACGTTGCGATGACGATCGACCTTCCCGACATCGCGATCATCGACACCGGCCTCTCCAACCTCGCGTCGGTCGAGTCGGCGTGCGGTCGGCTCGGCGTCGGCGTGCGGCGGATCTCGGATCCGGAGTCCATCGCCACCGCGGACGGTGTGGTGCTGCCCGGCGTCGGCCACTTCGCCGAGGGCATGGCGCGATTGTCCGCGCTCGGGCTCGTCGAACCGATTCGCTTCCGCATCCAACTCGGACGACCGACCCTCGCGATCTGTCTCGGCATGCAGTTGCTCGCCCAAGGCAGCGACGAGGCGCCCGGCATCGCCGGCCTTGGGGTCGTCGCCGGTCGGGTGCGGCGCCTGCCTCCCGCGCGGATCCGACCGCACCTCGGTTGGAATCTCGTCACCGCCGCAGGCCCCGAGCCGCGGCCGCGATTTCTCGTGGACGACGGCGCCGCCTCGTTCGCCAACGGGTTCGCGCTCGACGCGGCCCCGACCGGATGGGCGACCGCATGGAGTGACGATCACGGTCCGTTCGTCGCCGCGATCGAACGCGGTGCGGTGCTGGCGTGCCAGTTCCACCCCGAAATCTCGGGCCGCTGGGGTGCGACGCTCCTTGGCCGTTGGATGTCGTGCGTTCTCACGGAGTCTGCGACATGCTGCTGAACCGGATCATTCCCTGTCTGGATGTCCGCGACGGTCGGGTCGTCAAGGGCGTCCGCTTCGAGGGACTGCGTGACGTCGGCGACCCTGCGGAACTCGCCGCCGGATACGCCGCCGACGGCGCCGACGAGATCGTCCTGCTTGATGTCACGGCCACCATCGAGTCGCGGTCGGCGATGCTCGACACCGTCGCGGCGGTGCGCCGCGCGATCGATGTGCCCTTCACCGTCGGCGGTGGCATCCGCACCATTGAGGATGCCGCGGCGGCGTTGACGGCCGGTGCCGATCGGGTCGCGGTCAACTCCGCGGCGGTGCGTCGGCCGGAACTGCTCACCGAACTGGCGGATCGCTTCGGAACCCAGTGCGTGGTGATCGCGATCGACGCCGCGCGTCGTGAGCCCGGCCGCTGGGAGGTCGCGATCGGTGCCGGACGCGAGTGGACCGGCATCGATGCCGTGACCTGGGCGCAGGAGGCGACCGAATGTGGCGCGGGCGAGGTCCTGCTCACCAGTCACGACCGCGACGGCACCGGTGCCGGGTACGACCTTGATCTCGTCTCCGCGGTCTCGTCGCAGGTCCGCACCCCCGTCATCGCCAGCGGCGGCGCCCGCGTCGCCGCGGATCTTGAATCAGCCTTCGTCGCGGGTGCCTCCGCGGCGCTTCTGGCGGGCGTGCTTCACGACCGTCTCACCACCATCCGGGACCTTCGCCGGGCGCTGTCGGCGCTCGGTCGGGAACTTCGACCATGTTGATTCCATCCATCGATCTTCAGGACGGTCGCGCCGTGCAACTGCGGCAGGGCCGCGATCTCCTCATCGACGCCGGCGACCCGTTCGCCATCGCGGAACGCTTCGCACCGCTGGGGGAGATCGCGGTGATCGATCTCGACGCCGCCCGCGGGATCGGTGACAACTCGGCGGTCATCGCGGATCTGGTGCGGGTCGCCCGATGTCGGGTCGGCGGCGGCATCCGTGATCGCGAGACCGCGGTTCGATGGCTCGACGCCGGGGCCACCCGAGTCATCATCGGCACCGCCGCGACCCCGGACCTGCTCGGCTCGCTGCCGCGGTCGCGGGTGATGGCCGCGGTCGATGCCCGGGACGGCGAGGTCGTCGATCAGGGCTGGCAGCGCGGCACCGGCGACTCGGTCGAGTCGCGCATGGAACGGCTGCGTCCGTTCGTCGGCGGATTCCTCGCGACCTTCGTCGAGAACGAGGGCACGGGCACGGGGCTCGATCTCGGGCGAGCCGAAGCGGTTCGACGATCCGCCGGTGATGCCGAACTCGTGGTCGCCGGGGGAACCCGGGCGGTCGAGGAGATCGCGCGGCTCGACGCGATCGGGATCGATGTGCAGGTCGGCCGCGCCCTCTACGACGGGACATTCGAGCCTGCGGACGCGCTCGCCGCGATGCTGCGGTCGGATCGCGCCGACGGACTCTGGCCGACGGTGGTCTGTGATGTCGGAGGCGCCGCACTCGGACTGGCGTACTCCAGCCGGGCGAGTCTTGCGCGGGCGCTCGCGACGGGTCGAGGCGTCTACCACTCGCGCCGACGCGGCGTGTGGGAGAAGGGGCGGACCTCCGGCGCGACGCAGCGACTTTGTCGCGTGGATCTGGACTGTGATCGTGATGCCCTTCGCTTCGTGGTCGAGCAGGACGAGCCCGGCTTCTGTCACGAGGCTCGTCGGACCTGCTGGGATGACGGACTCGATCTCGGTGTGCTCGAGCGTCACATCCGTGCGGTGGTGGCGGGCGTCTCCGATCAGGACCCCGCGTCGTACACCCGACGACTCGTCGAGGACCCGGCGCTGCTGGCATCGAAACTCGTCGAGGAGGCGTCCGAACTCGCGGTCGCCGACGCCGATGTCGTCGCGGAAGCCGCGGACCTCTCGTACTTCATGCTGGTGACCCTCGCGACCCGCGGTGTCACGCTCGACGAGGTCGTCGCCGAACTGCGACGCCGCGCCGGTCGCGTCACCCGCCGCGGCGGTGATGCAAAGCCGACCGTCACGGGAGATCGTCAATGAGCGAGTTGGAGAACGACCAGATTCTGCCGATCGAATCCGTGGAGGCGGTGGCCGGTCGGCGACCGGCGGTCGATCCAGACGCGCTGCGGATTGCCGGAGACTCGATCGAATCGCTTCGCGTCGAGGGAGAGGCCGCGCTTCGCCGCTTTATCGCGGACTTCGACGAGTGGGCGCCGATCGACGCCGCCCGCGCGAGCATGCGGTTCGATCGCGACGATCTGCGGGCCGCCGTCGATCGGATCGATCCGGAACTTCGGACCACGATCGAACGAATCACCGAGCGAATCCGGGCGTTCGCGACCGCGCAGTTGTCGTGCCTCTCATCCCTGCGGATGCCGATCGCGGGTACGGACCTCGTGGCTGGTCACGATGTGGTGCCGATCGAGCACGCCGGCTGCTACGCGCCGGGCGGTCGCTTCCCGCTTCCGTCGAGCGTGCTGATGACGGTCATTCCCGCGACCGTGGCCGGCGTGCGGTCGATCCGGCTCGCGAGTCCGCGGCCGACCGATGCCACGCTGGCCGCCGCCTGGTTCGCGGGCGTCGATGATCTGCTGTGTGCGGGTGGCGCTCACGCGATCGGCGCCCTCGCGCTCGGAGTCGCGGGCGTGGCGTGCGATGTCATCGTCGGTCCCGGCAACGCGTATGTGACCGCCGCCAAGGCGATCGTCTCGGGGGCCGGCTGGGCGGACCGCGGTCCGGTCGCGATCGACGCCCTCGCCGGACCGAGTGAACTGCTGGTGCTCGCCGACGCGACCGCCGATCCGACGGTGATCGCCGCCGACCTGCTCGCGCAGGCCGAGCACGACCCCGACGCGGGCGTGTGGCTCGCCACCACCTCGGACGCGGTGCGGTTCGACGCGCGACGCGCCCTCGCCGCGGCCTGCGCGGCCCTTCCCGAACCCAATCGAGGCATCGCCCGTCGTTCGATCGCCCGCGGCGCCGCGATCGTGGTCGAGTCGGACGAGGCGCTGGTCCGGATCGCGGATCGACTCGCGCCCGAGCATCTTGAGATTCTCGTGGAGGACCCCGATCGACTCGCCAACCGAGTCACGCACGCCGGTGCGGTGTTCCTCGGCGGCGCGGCCGAGGTGTTCGGGGACTACGGGGTCGGTCCGAATCATGTGCTTCCAACCGGCGGCACCGCGCGGCATCGGGCGGGTCTCTCGGTGCTCGACTTCGTGCGGGTGCGGACCAGGCTCGAGCGATGCCGGCACGCGGAGGCGACCAATATCAACCTCAACATCAACATCGAACTTGTCCGGGACATCGCGGCGCTCGCGCGGGCCGAGGGGCTGGAGGGTCATGCCCGCGCAGCCGAGATCGATCGGTTCTCCCGGAGCGCCGCGACTTCCGAGTGAATCTCCTGAATCGACCCTGGTCTGCGCCCCAAATCCTGATCCACCTGCTCTGAGAGTCCCGACGGGCCGCATTCGTCGCTGGGCGTGCCTCCGGTCGGGGCTGCGCCCCTCCCTCCGGCCCGCCCAGCGATGGAACCCCAGTCCGAATCCCTGACTACCTGACGCTCATAGCGGGTGGTACGGAAAATTGGGGCAGATCACATGCGGCGCCGGACATCATCACGGCCAATGGATCGGGCTACTTCGGACTGGCCGCCAAGAATACGAAAACCAGCGACACGGGGATCGCCTGGTTCAAGTACGAGCACCAGTGGAACTCGAGCACGGGTTTCCATTCGCTCACCATCACGGAGTGGGCGTACAACATCAACAACTCGATCGCCATGCCCCAGAACAGCGGCGGCGGTGCCGTTCCCGGCCTTGGTGGCCTGGCCGCACTCGCGTGCGGTGCGGCGGGCATGCGTCGAAATCGTCAGCGGGTCGCGTGAATCGATCTTGAGTCGCTCCGACAGTCCTGAATGGATGTCGAGTCTCCTTGACAGACCGCCGCCTCGATCCTCCCCCGGGTCGAGGCGGCGGTCGTGTATTCCGGCAGGTGTCACCTCCCGCCATCACCGCCAACTCGGTCGATTCGATCCCCAGTGACTCGCAGACCTGATCGAAGCGATCGAAGGCATCGCGGAGTCTTGCGAGCAGGGAAGCGTCGATCCGGGCGGATTCGAGCGCTTCCAGAACCGTGCGGCGTCCGCGGTCCCCGGGAATGGCGGCCACGATCTCGGGGACCTCTTCCGCGCGGAGCATGCGGCCGAACTTCCAGGCGAGGTTCACCCGGAGGTCGAGCCGTCGGCCGATGCGGCGGACCGAGGCATCGATGGGGAAGAGGTCGGCCGACATCTCCCGAACGATGGCCTGCAACTCCCGAGCGACCGGGGCTGGAACCCATCCATCGATCCCGGGAAGGGGGAAAACTGTGCGCACGAACACAGTGGCGCCGCGGCGCGACTCCGGCGACTGACGACTCTGCCTCGACGGGTGCTGCCCGATAACGAGAACGCTGGTGGCCGATAAGTCGGTTTTGCGGAGGCGTGCGGAAACGTCGCGGATCGGCCCGAAGAACTCCCTGCCGCCGGGTAGCACCGGATGGCACGGACCACTCGGGCGGAGCCCGGCGCACTTCTTCAACCCACAGAACCGCGTCATCAGACGTCGTCGCCTCCGGAGCGAGGTGCGTCGCCGAGCGATGTCGCCTCGCCCCGACCCCCAGAGAGCAGGCCCCACCATGAACACCGACCTCTTCATCGAGAACCTCTTCGCCACCCTCGTCTCCGGCGACCGCACCGCCCCGCGTCGGCTTGTCGATGCAGCCCTCGATCACGGCATTGAGGCGACGACCATCGCCCGCGACGTCTTCTGGCCCACGATCAACAACATCACCACGCTCTACCGCAACGACCAGATCACCCGGCTCGCCCAGCAGTACGCCACGCGGTCGCTCTCGAGCCTCATCTCGCAACTGCAGGATCGCTACGAGGTCCCCCAGGATCGCAACCGCTCGATCTGCATGTTCTGCGGTCCGAACGAACTCGACGACCTCGCGGCGCGTCTCGTCGCCGACCTGCTCGAAGCCGACGGCTACACCGTCTTCTACGGCGGCGGCAACATCGCCCACGACGACATCCTCGCCGAGGCGCATGAGCGCAAGCCCGATGTGCTGCTCATGTTCAGCGCGGGCGGCGCGGATGCTCCGGGACTGCGACAGCTCGTCGATCACGTCCGCAGCATCAACGCCCTGCCCGACATGCAGATCGTGGTCGGCGGCGGCATCTTCAACCGGGCTCCGGGTCTGGCCGAGGAGATCGGCGCCGATCTCTGGGCGACCGGCCCCGAGGACCTGCTGGAGCAGCTCGACCAGTACGCCGATGTGCGGGCCAACCTCGACGACCGCACCGTCGGCCGCGGCAAGGTCAAGGCCGCCTGAAAAGGGGGACAGGCGACATTTTCGCCCTCCTATAGAGGATGGCGCGAAAAAGGTCGCCCGAAAAGGGTCGCCTGTCCCCATTTTCGAGAACGAAGCGGGGCATCGCCCTCGAACACCGCCCGTCCGCAAGGTCGGGCGGTGGTCGTCAGCGAAAAAGGTCGCCTGTCCCGATTTATGGCAGCGAAAAAGGTCGCCTGTCCCGATTTATGGCGGCTGATGGCGGTGGTCGTCAGGTGGTCGCGGTGCCTGCTCGGAGCCCGCCGATCGGCGAGTCGCCGCGTCGTCGGCACCACCAGATCAC
>JAUIHC010000147.1 GCA_030432455.1 Phycisphaerae bacterium
CGGCGAAGGCCTCCTCCACCGCGTCCACGGCCGCAGCCACCAGCGCGCGGACCTCGGGATCGATCGGCTTCCCGGCGCGGATCGACTCCACGCCCGGCTCGGTCTGCAGTTGGAAGTTCTTGATCGCCGCCTTCCGCCGGAGTCCGGGGGCGAGAAGCGCCTCGATGCCCACCGTGGACGCCTCGCGGACCATCGCCGTGAGGATCGCCTCCCGCAACGCCTTCTCCGAGTCCGCGTCATCGACCTCCGTGGCGGTGCCGAGCCTCATCAGAACCGTTCGAGAGTCGTCGGGCGCGATGGCCACGAACGCGTCCACGACGCCCATGAGCATGTCGATCGCCCCGTCGCGGTAACCGGCGATCGCCGCCGCATCGGTGCGACTCGCGGGCGTGCGGCGAAGGACGCGGAGGGCGGAGGCGAAGGCTTCCTCGAGTCGCCAGCGCGCCTCCCAGGTCGGCAACGCCGCGATCTCCGCCATCCCCGCGTTCACCTCGTCGAGCCCCGAGGACTCGGGGGCGGGGACCAGTGCGACCGGCCCGTCACCAGCGGCCCCGGCGTACAAGGCGATCTGCCCGAGCTCAGCCTCGATCAGGTCGAGTTCCGCCGCCGGAGCGTCCCCGACGGCGTCGCGGGCCTGCTGGAGCGTGGCCAGAAGTCCGTCGTCGCCCTGAAGAAGACGCGCCGCGGCGCGGGGTCCGGTCTCGACCAGGGTCCGCTCGAAGCGGTCGAGTTGTCCCCGAAGGAGTCCGTACCAGTTGGGCACGAAGGTCGGATCGATCTCGATCGCGTCCCGGAGTCGCTTGACCGACCCCTCCCACTGCGACTCGGTCTGGAGTGGGGCCGCCCGCCAGGCCGCCTCGAGGGTCGTCCCTCGGACCGCGGCCGCCAGCCGGGGATCCACGCTGGCGGTCCGGGCCATGGTGGCGTCGAGTTGCTGGAACCGTCGTCCGAGGCTCGAGTAGGCGCGATCGCGGTCGGGAAGCGGCGTGAGTTCGCGTCCGAAGACGAACACCCGCGACTCGTCGAGGACCCGACCCAGCAGCTCGGCCCGAACGGTCTCGGCGTCCTTTCCGTCCTGCGGACTGGCCTTCTCCGCCTTGGCGAGAAGGACACCGAGCAGCCGGTTGTACTCCTCCAGCGCATCGAACTCGGTCTCCGGCCGGATCGACTCGATCGCGGTGATGGCCTTGTCGTAGTAGGCCATCTCGAACGGCGCCTTGCCGATGCCGCGGAGGTACTGCTGGACGGCCTTGTCGGGGAGCCCCTCCGCGAAGAGCTCGTCCCCCTTGGCGATGTGCTTGACCGGGTCGTTGCGGTACTGGACGAGCACGATGCCGCCCACGACCGCCAGACCGACGGCCAGGACACCGAGGACGATCGCGAGGAACTTGACGTTGAGCTTCTTCTTGGTGGCCATCGTGATTGGAGACCTTGGAAGACGGGTTCGGAGATCGGGGATCCGAAGTCGGGGGGCGGAGCGTCGGCGGCCCGCGACGTGGGGACTGGTGGAGCGGCCGGTCGAGGGACCGGCACGGACTCAGATGGTTCGTGGACTCATGCCGACCGCTCCAGGCGCGTGCGTTCCTCGACGGTCGGCCAGTCGGGGAGGCACTTCATGACCTCGGGGATCAGTCGCGGCAGGATGTCCTCCGCGACCTCCAGGAAGCGCCTGACGACGGCATCGTCGGGCTCGCCGGTCGTCAGTCGCCCGGAGTAGGACAACTGCACCTTGCAGTAGTACGCGTACTTCTCCCCCGGATCGAACGCCATCAGGCGGACGTCGCGGGCACTGGGAGCGATCCGGCCGTTGGCGATGAAGAAGTAGCCGCCGACCTGCCGCGAGGACGGATCGCCGGGGACATTCTGGAACTCGGTGACGGTCATCCGAACGACGCCGTCCACCTCGCCCACGGGAAGATGGATCGGCACCACGTTGCCGACCGCGTCGGTGGACTCGAGGCGGGGATACGGTCGGCCGGTCGCGACGTTGACCGGAGATCCGTCGGTCGTCGCCCCCGGATGCTCCACCGTCACGTCGAAGATCGTGGCGACCATCGACTGCGAGAGCCCCGCCGCGTCCCAGCATCGTTCGGGGACGTGCGGGACATCGTCGATCATGCCGGTGTAGTACGCGACGTGGACCACCACCTGGCCGCCGTCGGACTCGTATCGACGGTCGAGGTACTTGTCGGTGCCGAGCGACTCGATCATCTCCGCACCGAAGACCCCGTCCTTGATCGGCGTCCCCTTGGCGTCCCGGGCGCGGGTCCAGGGTCCCAGCGGCACCGGAACCGTCGAGAGATCGGCCGCGAGCGGAACCGCCTCCTTGCGAAGGTGGATCTCCAGTCGGGCGATCACGATCGGGATCGTGGCGACGCCGACGCCGAACACGACGAGCAGCGCGACGAAGGCGGCGAGGACGGATCGATGGAACCGCATCAGCCGCCCCCCCCGTCGTCCGGCACCTCGACCACCAGTCGCTGGACGACGGACATGATGCCGAGGAACACGAGGAAGGCGGGCACGAGCCAGACGAAGCCGACGAAGGCGTGGAACTGCCCGCCCGCGAAGCCGACATCCCAGAGGCTGAGCACGCCGAGGGTGCCGACCCGGAGCATGTTGACGAAGACCGCGACCGGCACCCCGAGGGCGATCAGCAGGATCCGCTGCCACCACGCCTTGAGTCCGACATACGCCATCAGCGTGCCGAGCGCCATGAACGCCACGAGCATCCGCATGCCCGAACACGCCTCGGCGATGTTCAGGGCGTTGGGATTGCCGAGGTCGTCGATCACGGTGATGGTGTTGCCCGCGATGTCGGCGTCGATGTTCAGCAGTCGCAGCAGGAAGTAGCCGCCGGTGGCGCTGATGTCCTGCAGCTTGTAGGTGAAGTGGCTGATGATCCGGTCGGTGTAGGTGAATCCGAAGGCCACCCAGTAGGCGAGCGGGAACCAGAGGATCCGCGTCGCGGCCCACCCCATCAGCAGCAGCGTCTCGCCGAGGATGGTCACCGCGAATCCGACCTGACGGGCGTTGTGGTGCACGACGAACCAGCTCGGGCCGACCACCGACACGAGATAGAACGCCAGCCCCAGCAGCACCGGCACCAGCCCCAGCCACGCGGGCCGGAACGGCTGCAGCGAGAGCAGCCGCTCCCGCTCCCGCCAGATCAGCCAGGCGACCAGCCCCGGCACGATCAGCGTGTGCCCCCAGTCGGACGGGAAGCGGATCGCGAACTCGACCTGCGAGCGGAAGAACACGAAGAAGACCGCGATGTTCGCGGCCAGAAGCACGATTCCCGCGACCAGCAGGCCGCGCGACGACAGCACCAGCGTGTCGGACGCGGCAGACACGCCGCCACTCGGGCCCGTCTTGGAATCAAGCGCGGTCACGAACATCTCCATCGGCCGCCCGAGGCCGTCGATCCAGCCGTGATCCCGGCTCCTGGTGATCGCCGGACATCCCTCCGGTCGCCGCCGTACGGCAACGCCCACCCGGAGGGTTCGGCATTCTGCCACAGTTGTGCGACCGGCGAGCCATGGCGGTCGAGCGACCCCGTCGTCGTCCCGAGCCTCCGGTCCCCGGATCGCTCGGGCGGTTCGGAAGGCCGCGGCTCCGCCGCGAGTGGCCGGCGGGCCCCGATGACCGGAGCCCGCCTCTGATGCGATCAGTTGCCGTTGAATCCCGCGAACGGCGGCGGGCCGAACACATCGTTGCCGAAGTTCCGGTCGAGCAGGAATCCGAAGCCGTAGGTCATTCGGAAGCCGTTTCGGATGACCGCCAGCGGAGCCGCCCAGAAGTTCGTGCCGATGTGGATGTGGTCGTCGCGACGGATGAAGAGGTCCGGCTCGGCCCGGTTCATGATCGCCGCGAGGTTCACGCGGAGCGTGGCCTGACGATCGTCGCCGATCTTGCGGGTGAAGTCGACCCGCTCGGGGATCGCGATCGCGTTGAGTCCACCGGCCGCCGCCACGAGTCGGCTCAGGGTGAGACGGCCGGCGATCGGAAGCTGGTAGACGCCGGGGCGGGCGATCTCGCCGTCGATGTAGACCACGCCGATCTCGGGGGTGTCCACATAGACCCGGTCGCCCGGACGGATGACGATGTTCTGATCACTGTCGCCCTTGGCGAGGGCCTGGTAGTCCACCTCGATGATGCGGGTCGCGTACGGGCTCGGCGTGTCGTCGGCGACCGGCGCCACGGAGCGACGGGACGTGACCGGACGGAGCCCGCGAGCCGCGGCGTCCTCGGGGGTCAGACGGACCCATTCCTGACGCTCGGCATCGAACACGAAGGTGTCGCCGCTGGGGACCTGCACGCCGGAATCGGCGTCGGTCGCTTCGGTGGACTCGGTCTCGGACAGATCGTCGATGTCGATCGGGGGTGTGTCCTGCGACGCCATCGCCGCGGGACTGACCCCGTCGAGAGCCTCGATCAGGGCGTCGATGTCGCGGATGTCCATCCCGTCGCCGGCCTCGTCGCCGGAGGCTCCCGCCCCACCCCGCTCGTAGCCGGGCTTGACGTTCTCGTCGATGGCGACTTCGCGGATGACGAGGATGCGACGCGTGGTGGCCGCGGTGCCACCGGCCAGGGCGATCGCGTCCATGACCCGGAAGTCCGGGCGGGTCAGAGCGTAGATGCCGGTGCCCGAGACGGATCCGTAGATCGTGAACTGGAAGCTGCGACCGTCCTCCAGGACCACCGTCACCAGCGGATCGGAGATCAGCGACCGCAGGGTCTCGATGATCTGCTCCTGAAGCTCCTCGATCGTGCGGCCGGCGGCCTGCACGTCGCCGATGGTCGGCAGCCGGATCATGCCCGACTGGTCGATCACCCGGACCGAGACATCGGTCTGGTTCGCGGCGACGAGTTCGTAGATCTCGACTCGGACCACGTCGCCGGGAGCGAGGCGGTACTGCAGCTCGTTGGGAACGAGATCCTCAGGCGTCGGCTTGGAGGACATCGGGTCGTACCCGACCTCCCGCTCGATGATGTCGATACGATCGAGGATCGGCATCGAGGTCGGCGTGTGCTCGTAGTACCCCGTGACGCTCGGGTTGAAGAACGAGTCGACCTCGCACCCTCCGATCACCATGAACGAGGTGATCGAGCAGATGGCGAGCAGCAGCGCGGTGATGGTTCGCATGGCCGGACCCGAACTCCGATTCTCGGTGCCTGTGGTGTGTCCCCACGGAGACGCACCTGCCTCCAGAAGATGCCGCTGAGACGGCACCTCGACCCCGATCGCGCCGAACGACGACGTCCCGGAGCGTCCGGTTCATCGGCCTGCCATGGCAGCCTCGTTGAGGAATACGCCGCGATTCTCGGCCGTCAGTTGTCGCCGCCAGCCGCCGCCAAGGCGTGCTCAAGCACCGCCATGCGGACCGCGACCCCGCGACGCACCTGTTCGAGCACCACGCTGCGGGCCGGATCGTCGAGCACCTCGTCGTCCAGCTCGACCCCTCGGTTCACCGGCCCCGGATGGAGGATCGGGACCTCCGGCGCGAGCCGATCGGCCCGCGCCCGCGTCAGACCGAAGGCATGGCGATAGTCGTCCGCCACCGCCCGACCGGCACTTCGCTCCCGCTGGATCCGCAGCATCATCACGGCATCCGCGGTGTCGATCACGGCATCGAGGTCGTGGGCCACCGTCACCGCGGGCGAGAGATCGGCGAGTCGCCAGGGGACCAGCGACGCCGGTCCGGCGAGCAGAATGTGCGCTCCCATCGCGGTGAGACCGTGGATGTTCGAACGGGCCACCCGACTGTTGAGGATGTCGCCGACGATGAGGATCCGCCGGTCCTCCAGCGAGCCGAGCCGGTCGCGAAGCGTCGAGAGATCGAGCAGGGACTGGGTCGGATGCTCGTGCCGCCCGTCGCCCGCGTTCACCACCGGAAGGCCGGTCGCGTCACGCACGATCCGCGGTCCGCCCGACTGGCCGCACCGGACCACGAGGGCCTGCATCCCCATCGCCGCCAGATTCGCCGCGGTGTCTCGAAGCGACTCGCCCTTGCTGGCGCTCGATCCTCGACCACTGAGGACCACCGGGGCGTGGCCGAGGCGATGGACCGCGGTCTCGAAGCTGCACCTGGTCCGGGTCGAGTCCTCGAGAAACATCAGTCCCACGACGGCGCGGCTCGCGGGCGGCGGTCCGCCCTGCTCGAGCCGGGGCAGCCAGTGGTCCGCCCGATCGAGGAGCGCCTCGATCGAGGGTCGATCGAGGCCGCGGAGACCGAGGAGCGAGGCGTCGTGCGTCATGCGACGCGGATGCTACTCGCGGGCGAGCAGACGCTCCGGAAGCAGTTCGAGGTCGATCGTCCGCTCGACCTGCCGCCCCGTCGTCGGCTCCTCGACCCGCACCTTGAGCGCGAATCGCCCCGCCGCCAGATCGCTGCCGGGGATCGTGTAGCGGACCCAGAAGAACGTGTCGCGGGTCGGCTCGGGCAGGTCGTGGGCGAGATCCGTCCAGCGTCCCGGATCCACGACCAGTCCGTCGGAGAGCTGATGCAGCTCGATGCGGTGTCGGATCCGCCAGCCGTGCCGAGCGGTGGCGGCGTTCTCGATCCAGTCGAGTCCTTCGAGCGGGACATAGACCAGGACCTCCTGATCGGCCCGGGCCTTGAGACGGTGCGGGAGCGGCTCGATGTCGCCGAAGCCCCGAATCGCGGAGCAGATCTCGGCCGACCCGATCCGAAGCATGGGCTCCTGCCGAAGTCGGCCGACGAGATCGGAGAGTTCGACGAGCAGGGCTTCCCGGGGCGGCTCCCCGGCATCCAGTCGCCCGCGGATCGCGACCGCGAAGGTCGCCAACGCCTCGCACATCGCCGCCTCGTCGGTCGAGAGCTGCGCGGCGTCGGGCGCGAAAGGGCCCAGGCCGTCGCCGAGCGATGCATCCGCGGCCACCAGCGGGAGGATCGCGGCCGCCATCTGGTAGGGCACCGGATCGTCCGCAACGCCCGCGAGTCGTTCGAGGAAGACCGCGAGTTCCGCCAGCGACGGCGGGGCGGCCTCGCCGGAGGACAGGTCCACCGCGACCCCTGTGGCATGGGCCTGGTCGGGGTTCTCGTCGCCCGCGACGGCGTCACACCATGTCCGCAGCGCCTCGCCCTCGTCCACCGGCCGCTCGTCGGAACCCGCGGGCGACGTCTCGGCGTCCGAGCCCGCGGAGCCGAAGATGCTCGCCACCAGCGTGAAGTCCGCCTCGCTCGGGATGCCGGCCGCCACCGGCTCGATCGCGGGTGGCTCCGACGCGGCGGCGACGGTCGCTCCGTCGCCGGACCCGGGACCTGTC
>JAUIHC010000148.1 GCA_030432455.1 Phycisphaerae bacterium
GCGATCACGCACTCCGCGGTGCAGGTCGACTTCGGGCTCGACGTCGGGTGACCGGTGACGATCGCGAGTCGTCGATCGGGGACGAGATCGCCGTCTGGCCCGACCGCCTCGAGGCCGCGTGCGCCGGCACCCGGTTCGATTCCGCACTGGTTCGGGTGGTCGCGCAGTGCGACTCGACGCAGGATCTCGCCCGCACGCTCGGTCGCGGGGCCGTGGTGACCACCGGTCGGCAGGTCGGGGGTCGCGGGCGGCTCGGGCGGGCGTGGCTCGATGACGAGGGGGCCGGGATCGCGATCAGCCTCGGGGTGGAGGCGGCCGATCCCGCGGTGCTCGCGCTCGCCGCCGGACTCGCCGCTCGGGCCGCCGTCGTGGAGGCGTGCCCCGCGGTGTCGGGCCGACTGGCCCTCAAGCACCCGAACGATCTCGTGGACCGCGTCACCGCAGGCAAGGTCGGAGGCGTGCTCGTCGAGGCGGACCACGGGATCGCGGTGATCGGCATCGGGATCAACGTGCATCCGCGGTCGTGGCCCGAGGACATCCCGGCGATCGCGGTCGCCGATCTCCGAGGCCCGTGGCCCTCACCGGCGCCGCCACCGTCGCGATTGTCGATCCTCGAACGGCTGGTCCCTGCCCTCGACCGTCTGCTCGATCTTCCGGTCGATCGGCTCGCGGACCACTTCGCCGCCGACCACGCCCCGACCGGACGACTGGTCACGCTGGAGACGTCCGAGGGCGAACATCGGGGGAGACTGGTCGGGTTCGATCCCCGCTCCCGGATCGAGATCGAGGACGATCGGGGGGTTCGGCGGGGGTTTCCCGCGGTCACCACACGACTGCTCGCCTGGAGTCCGAGCGACGATCCCGTCGCTTGAGTCCGCACCCGTCTCCGGTCGATGACACCGGACGTGCCGCGACCGTCGAGTCATCTTCTCCCGCTGATCTGCAGCCTCCTGCCCGCGATCTCGGCAGCCGCCGCCGATCCGCCGATCGCCTCGGAGCCACCTCGCCGGGTGGGGGATCTCCCGGAGAGCCGGACCGATCAGGTCACGGGCGGTCGCCCGGCGGTCGAGGTGCGACGGATCGACCTCATCGCGGTCGAACCCCGGACCGCCGATCGCGGCCCGCTCGACGCGAGCCTTCGCTGGGTGCAGCCGGGCTTGCAGATGCCCACCGGATACCGCCAGGTCTACCGGCTGGAGAACGGCGGCTTCATGCGGGCCGACGGCGGCCTTGCCGCCACCTTCGAGCAGTCGATCTACCAGCCGTCATCGTGGGGCGACCTGCCGGTCGTGCCCGCCTCGACGGTGTTCGTGATCGGGGGCGTGCCCCTGGGTGCCGAATCCGGTCACGGGCGGCTGCTCGGGGCGGATCCGCTCGATCCCGGGGCCGTGCCCCGTCCTTTCGGGCCGACCGCCACGCCCGACGCGGCACACGAGCCGTCGGCCGTCCCCGGGGATCGGCGACGACGATTCGGCTTCGGCCCCGGTCACCGCATGCCGGATCGGGTCGATCCCGAGGGGCACGAGGGCGGCGTGGACACCTCGGGATCACGCTTCCTGCGGGACGACGACTATCGATCGGCCAGGCTGGCGAGCCGCCTCGCGGCGTGGCGGGCGGCCCGGCGGGTGGTCACTCGGAACGATCCGTCGTCGTCGGGGGATTCGACGACGGTCGCACGCCCGACGCCGGGGGCGGCAGCGCCTCCGAGCGATTCAGCACCATGATCGAGTCGAGCGGCTTCCGCGAGATCTCGGGGACGACGCAGTCGTCCGCGGGGTGGCCCAGTGGCACGAGCAGGAAGGGCCGCTCGTGGTCGGGCCGGTCGAGGATCCGGCTCAGGAACGCCATGGGGCTCGGGGTGTGCGTGAGCGTCGCCAGCCCGGCGTGCTGGGCGGCGGCGAGGAAGAGACCCGCCGCGAGTCCGACCGACTCGTTGACGTAGTAGACCTGATCGGACCGACGGTCCGGGGCGTCGTCCCGGACGAGCTTGAAGATGACGACGAGCCACGGCGCGATCTCGAGGTAGGGCTTCTCGGCGTCGGTGCCGAGCGGGGCGAGATCACGAAGCCAGTCGTCGTTCGCCCGCTTCTCGTAGAGCAGGCGTTCCTCGGCCTCGGCCGCGAGCCGGATCTCTCGCTTGAGGGCCGGGTCCGACACCGCGACGAACCGCCACGGCTGCTTGTTCGCACCGCTCGGAGCGGTCCCGGCGGCGGCGATCAGCGTCTCGACCAGTTCCCGCGGCACCGGTCGGTCGCTGAAGAACCGCACCGACCGGCGTTGCCGCATCACCTCGAGGAATCGGTCCGCCGCCGCGGCGGGCGAGGTCTCGGGGACATACGGCCGGTGGGGTCGCATCGGTTTGGGTGATGGATCGATCACGGAGTCTCGGGACTCGTCCCCGGCGGGGCGATCAGTTGGTCGGGCGCGGTCCAGATCACCTCGCCGCCTCGTTCCTCCACCCGATCGACCGCCCCCTCGGGGGTGTAGTAGGTCCAGCGGCCCACCCGCTCGCTGCGTCCGTTGGCCGCGATGTATCGGTACGCGCCCTCGCGTTCGAGTCCGCCCGTGAGGTAGTACGCGCGGGCCCAGCCGTTGCGGTGCAGGCGAGGGCGACCGCCCTCCTCGTCCGGCGGATCGAACCGCATCTCGTAGCTGTACTTGAGCACCTGAGTGTCGGCCCAGTACTCGAGTTGCGGGATCGGGATCTCGTATCCGCGACGACCGCTCGGGGCGTCGGTCGGCCCGGAGGCGTCCCCGGTGTCGTTGGTGCCGACGACGGGCGAGGTCCCCGTCCCCTCCGCATCCGACCCGTTCGAGGCGGGTTCGCATCCGACCGTGAGCGCCGTCGCGATCATCAGCAGGCCGCCGGCCGCGAACGAGCGTCGTCGAATCGGTTGCACGTTGGCTTCGCACGCGAGCATGTCGGGAGGGTATCCGAACCCGATCGGCGATCGATTCACGCGGCAGGACGAGCCGATCGCCAGCAGGACTCCGGATCAGCGTCGGAACCGTCCCGGTCCTCGAGCACGGATCGCCCGTCCACGCGGAATCGATACCGGAGGCACGGCAGTCCCGGATGAAGTCTCAACCTCCAGACCTCGCCCTCCCGGTGCATGGCGAGCGTCCGGACCATGCCGCCGCCGAAGTCCACGGTGAGTTCGGCAAGGGTGGCGGACGGGGCATGGAGCGTGAAGATCCGGCCGCCGTGGGCGTCGAGCCGCATCATCGCCGCGTCTCCCGATCGGATCGACCGGTCGAGCGGCATCGGTAGCATGCGGTGGTGCTGCTCTGGTTCTCCCGGAATCGTCTCATGCGCTGGTTCCCCGCCCTCCGTCTCCTGTCGGTCGGGAGTCACCTGGACTCCCGCCAATCGGGGGGCGATCGGCGGCACCGCGGGCGCGGGCGTCCGATCGTGCCGATGACGGCGGCCTCGCCGCGGTTTCCGGACGGGTCAATCGGGGCGGGGGCAGGAGCCCTTCGCTGGATCCTGCTGTTCGTGTTCGCCCTGTCCATCCCGTCCCGGTCGGTCATCGCCGAGATCCGCGTCGGGCTGACGCCGCCGGCCGCGGTTCGCGGCAGTGACCTGATCGTGCCGCTCGTCTCCGACGACGGTCTGGATGTCTGGCCGGAGCGGCTTCCGGTGCGGCTCGGCGACCACCGGACGGAGGCGGTGGTGGCCTGGATCGTGCCCCGGCCGATCGAGCAGCCGCGGTGGACGACCCCGTCCACCCCGGTCTCGGTGATCGCGACGCCGTCGGACGGGCCTCGCCCCAACGGCACGCCGATCGCGATCCTGCCCATCCCGATCGACGCCGACGGCGAGATCGAGCTGCTGGACACGGTCTGGTCGCCGGTGTGGACCCGGGCCGATCCGCCCTTCGACCCCGAGGTGTCGCTCGCCTCGTCCATCGGTCCCGATGCGGACCCGCCGCTGGACGATCCCATGGAGTGGTTTCGGTGGGCGATCCGCGCCGACCTCGAAGGGGCTCGCCCGCCGTCGCCGGTCGGGGTCGGGCCGCTCGGACGTCGGGTGGCGGTGGCGATCGCCGTCGAGTGGCGAGCGGGCCTCGAGCGGGTGGCCTCCGAGAGTCCGGGGGTGGCGAGGGAGATCGCCGAGCGTCTGGTCGCGACCGTCGCGGACGAGCGTCGTCCGCTCGGCGATCGGCTGGTGGCGGCGTGGCCGACCGACCCGCGAGGACTCGCGGGCCTGCGAGCGATCCTGATCGATCCGGCGCGGACCGCCCTCGAAGCCGCTCGCGCCGGACTCGCGTGGTTCGAGGCCCGGCCCCCGTTCGTGGCGTGGGTCCTGCGACCGGGTGGCGAGCGGACGGTGCTGGAGATCGTGAATCCGACCGCCGGCGAGATCGTGGCGATCGCGTCCTGGACGGACGCGGGATGGTCGCAGGCGCTGGTGCTGCCTCCACGAAGCCTGACCCGCCACGAGATCGACCGCCCCGTGTTCGGTGCCGGGTCGCCGCCGCCGGTCGAGGAGATCCAACTGGAGGCCGGTGGGCGTCGGCAGCGGCTGTCGCTCGGACCACGGGCGATCCCGGTTCGCCCCCCGGGTGCCTCGTTCGGCACCCTCGGTCTTCCCCGAACGCTGGCGGCCATGGAGGGCGATTTCGTCGAGGCACCGCCGCCGGTGGCGTCCACCACCGCGGTGCTTCGCCGTCGCGACGGGCGGTGGGAGGTCTTCATCGACGCCCGCGGACCGGGATGGCCCGCCGACGACGATCGGGTCACGCTGACCTTCGGCGAGGGGGACCGGCCGGTCGCGGTGCTGGAGGTGCGGGCCGATGGCGGACATCGCGTGGAATCTGGGGGCGACGATGGATCGCTGGAGGTGCGGACCCATCGGATCGACGGACTCTGGCGGGCCGAAGTGGCGGTCCCGGAGTCGTGGTTGATCGGGGCGATCGGTCGCGTTCGGGCCGGGGCCGTGATGATCGGGCTCCGTCGGATCGGCCCGGGGGGCTTCGTGACCTTCGCCGGACCGCCGCCTCCCGCCTGGCGACGGGAGATCCCGGTTCAGGGATTCGCGCTCGGTGACTGGGGGCAGGCCCCGGCCCCGGCCGACGGGAACGACCGCTCGTCCACCTCGCCCTGACCCGCGGGTGATCCGCCCGCCAGTCGATACACTCGACCTCCGATGAGTGCGTCCCCCTCCTCGAACGACTCCACCCCGCGTCCGCCTCGCCGGACGGCCTTTCTCAATCAGAAGGGCGGCGTGGGCAAGACCACCACGAGCTGCAACCTCGCCGCGGGGATCGCCGAGGAGGGGCGACGGGTGCTTGCGATCGACCTCGATCCGCAGGCGCACCTGTCGCTCCACCTCGGGGTCGATGGCGAGTCGGTCGGGGCGACCGTCTACGACCTGCTGGTCGATCCCGACGCCGACATCGACGACGCCCTCGTCCAGGTCCGCGAGAACCTCTGGCTGCTCCCGGCCTCGGTGGACCTCGCCGCGGCGGAGAGCGAGCTCGCCGGGCAGCCCGATCGCAACGACCTGCTGCGTCGCCGACTCGCGCCGATCCTCGACCGCTTCGACTTCGTGATCCTCGACTGCCCGCCGAGCCTCGGTCTGCTCACGCTCAATGCGCTGGCCGCGGTCGAGGAGGTCATCGTGCCGATGCAGGCGCACTTCCTCGCCCTTCAAGGCGTCGGAAAGCTTCTGGAGACGGTGCGTCTGGTCGCCGCGAGCGTCAATCCCGACGTCCGCGTGGGCGGCATCATTCTCTGCATGCACGAGTCGCAGAGCACGCACGCCCGCGAGGTGGTCGCGGAGATCGAGGGTTTCCTCGCCGAGGCGACGGGCACCGGCATGCCGTGGGACGGCGCCGGGGTTCTGCGTCCTGCGATTCGGCGGAACATCAAGCTCGCCGAGGCGCCGAGCTTCGGGAAGTCGATCTTCGACTACGCCCCGTGGTGTCCGGGGGCGATCGACTACCGCAAGCTCGCCCAGCGATTCGTGAGCTCGTGGGACAAGCGATTCGAGGCCGCGCCGCCCGCGTCGAACGAACCGGTCATCGAGACCTCGCCGGTCGATCCGGCGTCGCTCGGCGTCGGCTCCGGCTCGCTCCGGGCGGACCCGAGGCCGACCCAGTCGCCGACCTCGCCGCAGGACTGATCGCGTCTCGTGAGGACGGCATCCATCGAATCACCGGATCCGCCCCGCGGCACGCCCGCGTGGTGGTCGCTGCACTGGCGGCGGACCGCGTCGCTCGGGGCGATCCTGGTCCTGCTCATCGGGACGCACATCCCCCGGCTGGCGATCGGGCCGGAGGAGGATGGCCCGGACAAGCTCCTTCATCTCGCGGCCTTCGCGACGATCGCGATGCTGCTCCGGATCTCGCGACCCGGCCGACCGTGGTGGTGGACCGCGATGATCGCGGTGGGGCTCGCGGTCGTCGACGAGGTGACGCAGGAGCTTCCCGGGCTCAACCGCAGTTTCGACCCACTCGACCTCGTGGCCGATGCCGGAGGCGTCGCCCTCGCGCTGGCCTGGTGCGGCGCCCTGGGGCTCCCCCGCGGAGGACCGGCGTGGTGGCGCGAGGGCCACCGTCGTCGATTCGCGGGGTACCGGCTGCTGCTTGCGTCCTTCGCCAACTGGCTTCACATCGGCGTGGCGGGGGTGCTCGGGGCGATGATCGGCGGCGTCGCGCTCGTGCTCATCGTGCGGCATCCGGCGATCGGGCCGATCACCATGACCGTCGTGGGGGCGGAGACCGGCATGGTCGCGGGCGTCGTGGCGGCACTGGAGATCGGGCGTCGCCACGCGGCGTCGCGGATCACCGCCGAACGACGGTGCGTGGGCTGTCTGGTGTCCGGGGTCGATGCGGGCGGCGCGTGCGGCACCTGCGGCGAAGTGGCCTCGTCGGAAGTCGAGCCGCGACAGGTGGGGCGGCGACGACTGCTTCTGCCGGCGGTCCTCGCCCTGCTCGCGGCGTCGGCGGCGCTGATCCTCGGCTATCTCGGACTGCAGGCGCTTCGTTGGCAGGTCGGGCGCCCCTGGCCGGTCCTGGCGTGGTACGACCGCCTGTACGTCGCCGATGCGATGAGTTTCGACGCGATCATCCTGGGGCTGGTCGGAGCCGGAACCGTGTGGTGGACGCGTCGGGTCGCGGCCCGGCTCGCCGAGCAGGAGGGCGTGCGGTGCCTGCGGTGCGGCCACGATCTTCGCGGAACCGCGGAGGACGAGGGCCTCGGACGATGTCCGGAGTGCGGGGAGGGGTTCCGTCGCGGGTTTGCGGATGTCGCGCCCTCCGGAGAACATGCGGAGTCATGACCG
>JAUIHC010000149.1 GCA_030432455.1 Phycisphaerae bacterium
TCGTGCTGCTGCGGGAGGTCGGACTCTGGACGATCGAGGATGGCGTCGTGCGATGCCCGATCGATGTCGCACCGCTCTTCGAGACGGTCGAGGATCTCGAGCATGCGGTGCCGGTGCTCGAGTCGCTGTTCGCCGACACCGTCTACGGCGGGCAACTCGACGCTCGCGGCCGGTTCCAGGAGATCATGCTCGGCTACTCTGACAGCAACAAGGACGGCGGGTATGTCGCCTCGACCTGGCGGCTGCAGGTCGCGCAGGATCGCGTCGCCCGCGCCTGTCGCGATCACGGGGTCGAACTGCGGTTCTTCCATGGCCGCGGCGGCACCGTTGCCCGAGGCGGCGGTCGCGCGAATCGCGCCATCCTGTCGGCACCCGCAGCCAGCCGCAACGGCCGCATCCGCTTCACCGAGCAGGGCGAGGTCATCTCGTTCCGCTACGGCATGCCGGCGCTCGCGCGTCGGCATCTCGAACAGATGGTGAACGCGATGCTGCTCGCGACCGCGGACGCGGTCACGATCGGTGATCATGCCGACGACGCCCTCGAAGCCGCCATGGAGTCGATCGCCGATCGGAGCCGTGCCGTGTACCGATCGCTCGTCGATGATCCCGGGTTCTGGCCGGTGTTCATCGCGCGAAGTCCGGTGCTTCACATCGGCGAACTGCCGATCGCGTCGCGGCCGGTCTCGCGGGGCGGGGGCGACCTCGACTTCGACGGACTGCGGGCGATCCCCTGGGTGTTCTCGTGGACGCAGATGCGGGCGAACGTGCCGGGGTGGTACGGACTCGGCACCGCCTTCGCCGAGGCGTTCGATCGCGACGCGTCGCTGCTCGACGCCTGCCGAGCGGCGTACACGGCGGGCGGCTGGTTCCGCTCGCTCATCGACAACGCGCAGCAGGAGATGGCCCGGGCTCGTCTCGTGGTGGCGGGCTGGTATCTCTGTGCCGATCCCGGGGGCGCGGCGTTGCATGCGAGGTTGTGCGCGGAGTTCGATCGCACCGAGCAGGTGGTGCTCGTCATCACCGGTCAACACGCGATCCTTGACAACAACCCGGTCATCCAGAAGTCGATCGAGGAACGCAACCCCGACACCGATCTCATCAACGCGCTGCAGGTCGAACTGCTCGACCGCTGGCGGCGATCGGGTGACGCCGATCGGGCGCCGCTCGCGGGACTCGTCATGCTGAGCGTGAACGCGCTCGCGGCCGCGATGCAGAGCACGGGATGATGTCCGCGACCACTCGGAGAAACGCCGCGATGATGATGCGACTCACGCTCGGTGTGCTGTTCCTGAGTCTGGGGATGGCCGAGGTCCGGGCCGACGACGGCGATCGACTTCGCGTGCTGGTCTGGAATGCGTGGCGGGGCGGCAACGAGGTCGATGATGGGCCCGAGAAGGTGCTGGCGGTGGTTCGCGACGTCGCGCCCGATCTCGTGCTCATGCAGGAGAGTCACGACATCGACGCCGACGAGGACGGCGATCGGCCGACGCTCGGTCGCTGGATCGCCGACGAACTCGGGTGGTCGGCGCATCAGGGGGACAGTCCGCATCTCTGCATCCTGAGCCCGCGGTCGTTCGAGACCGCGTGGTTCCACGATCCGTGGCACGGCGTCGGGGTCGAGATCCGCGATGATGACGGCCGCGGATTCGTCGCGTGGGATATCTGGCTCGACTGGCGATCGTTCGTCACGTACGAACTTCGTGACCATCCCGAGAGCTCCGACGCCGAACTGCTCGCGTGCGAGGATGAGAAGTCATCGCGACTCGCGGAAGCCACGGCCCTGCTGGCCGCGGTCGAGGAGGTTCGCCGTGAGCACGCGACGCTTCCGACGATCGTGGGCGGGGACTTCAACTGTCCGTCGCATCTTGACTGGACCCGCGATACGGCCCGCGTCTACCGCCATCGACGAGCGCTGCCCCTTCCGGTGAGCATCGCGATGCGCGACGCAGGCTTCGTCGATGCCTTCCGCGTCGTGCATGCCGATCCGGTGCAGCACCCCGGGATCACGTGGAGCCCGATGTTCCGCGACCGGCAGGACGGTTCGCCGCAGGGATTCGAGCGGATCGATCGCCTGTATCTCCGCAATCCGGCGCCGGGGCAGTGGTCGCTGCGGCCGGTCGCCGCCGCGGTGCTGCCTGACGGCTGGGAGGACGAGTCGGTCCCGGTGCGGCAGCGGGTGTTTCCGTCGGATCACGGGGCGCTCGTCGTCGATCTCGAATGGCACCGGGTCGAGGCGGATCTCTTTCCCGACCCGCCGATCGACGACGGATCGTCGATGGTGCCCGATGGCCAGATGACCGGCTTCGGTTCAGACGTTCGCCGATTGGTCGAGGCGTCACGCGAACGGCCGATCGCGACCGGCGGCACCATGCTCGTCGGCAGCAGCATCTTCCGGCTGTGGCGGGACGCCGAGTCGGATCTTGCGGCGTTCGATGTCGTCAATCACGGTTTCGGCGGCGCGCGGACCTGGGAACTGCTTGAACACGCGCCGGCACTCGTCGAGTCGTTCCGGCCGAGGACGATCGTCGTCTACTGCGGCAGCAACGACGTCAACGCCGCAGAGTCCGCGGACCGCATCGTCGAGCGATTGCGCCGCTTCACCACTCGGATGGAGCGGGCGCTGCCGGGCGTGCGGATCGTGCACGTCTCGATCAATCGCGCGCCGCAGAAGCAGGATCGCTGGGACGTCGTCGATGCCGCGAACGACGGAATCGAGGCGATGTGCGATCGCTCGCCGACCCGATGGTTCGTGGACGTGAACGCCGGTCTGTTCGACGAGCACGGCGAGCCGCGGCTCGACCTCTACCTCGATGATCACCTGCACTTCACCGACACCGCGTACGAGGAGGTGTTCCTTCCGCGGGTGCGGGCGGTGCTGGTGGCGATCGAGGAAACACGGCCGCCGACCCCCTGAAGGGCCGGCGGCCGTGCGAAGGAGATGTCCGAGGACGGCTTGGCGATCAGCGACGGCGCCGACGACCGGCGAGACCGATGCCCGCGAGTCCGGCGACGGCACCGACCCCGGGGACCGCGGGGGTCGAGCCGGAACTCGCTGCCGCGGAGTTCCAGTTGAACGAATTGCGGAGGAACTTCAGGGTGCCGCCTGACGACGCGAAAGTCTTGTTGTCGACGCTGCCCGACCCCGAGACCGAGGTGGCAGCCCAATCGGTATCGAAACCCGAGGTCGAGTCGTACCAGGGCGTGGTACTGGCCGGAAGGAAGTGGGTCACCCCGCCTGTGCCGTTGAAGCCGGTGCGGAACCGGATGCGAAGCCCGTCCGACAGTCGCACCTGGACTGCGGACAGGCCGGTGCTGTCGGTGGCGAGGTCAAAGTCGCCGACGCCGCTGATGTCCATGCTCGCCGAGCTCACGGAACGGAAGGAGCGGTAGCCGCTCTCGTCCGCGTAGATCGAGTCGTCAAATGAGACGGTCAGCGTGAACAGGGTGGCGTTCGCCTGCGGAACGCCGTCGATCTGCCAGTTGCTCAGTGTGCCGCCGAACGTGGCGGTGATGGTGCCGGCGAAGGCCGACGAGCCGACGGCCAACGAGGCAGCCATCGCGAGAGTGCGCGACATGGGTGATTCTCCTCTGTCACGAGAAGCGGGGAACACGCTCCAGGTGAGCGATCACGCGAGTATGTCGTGCGAGGGGCGGCATTCAACCGAGCAGTGTCTTCCGAAGACACCCGCATCCGCGAGCCCTCGTCCGCCCGGGCTGTCCGGATAGCCTGACGGTCTTCGGGACGGATCCGATGACACCATCGCCAGCACGCGAATATGCCGACATCGTCGCGCTCCTCGAGCCGGCGGCCCGCCGATTCTCGGAGGTTGTCCGAGGATTGGCTGCCGAGTGCATGCCCGAGGAGTCCGGCCCCCGGTCGTGGGGGCGAGGATTCGGGCTCGACCGCAACCTGGCGTGGAAGTTGTACCGCGTGGCGCAGTCCGCGGATCTGGCCGGGGTGCTCGGTGCGTTCCCCGGACCACGCGGCATCGAACTCGCGGTCGAAGGGTTCCGTCGCCGTCATGCGGAAGCGTCGATGATCCACGCGTTCGTGGCGGCGTCCGAGGGATTGCGCTCGGCCATCCACGGCTCCGGCGTCTCGCGGGAGATGCTCGCCTCGATCGCCGCGGGCGGACTGGATTCCGACGAGGAGCGGAAGGCTCGTCGTCGGGCGGCGACGGCGGATCGCAAGGCGGCGGCGACGGTCTGGGGAATCGAGGCCGCGGTCGGCGTCTCGACCTACATCGTCACGCCGTCATCGAGGCCGGGTTGGGTGGACCTCGCGTACCTCAATCTGCTCGGTGGACTGGTGCGATGGCGGCCGGGAAAGCCCTGGTGCGTCTACCTGCCCATGTTCTCGTTTCCCACCGAGTCCGGCGAACTCGACGGTGATGTGACGCCCGCCGAGGTTTCGGACCTTCCCGAGGCGGGGGTCGATCTGGACCCGGCTGATTCGCTCGCGCCGATGGTGACGTCCGCGTCCGATCCTGTGGCGGTCGCAGAGATCACGCGGACGCCCGGCGCCCCGCGGCAACTCACGTATCGCGGCGGCGTCGCGACGATCGGTCGGCCCGTGCATCTGGCGTTCGGCGAGATCCAGCCCACGATCGGCCCGATGGACGCCTCCGAGCCAGACGAACTGGCCGCGCTGAACATCGGGACGCAGATCCCGGTCGCCACGAGCATCGTCCAGATCCTGATGCACCGGGACATCCGACGGGGCAGTGATCCCGTGGCGATCATGACCGCGATGCTCGATCCGACGGGGCGTCGGCGGGCGGTGGACTCGCCGGTGCGAATGCCGATCGACGGGCAGGTCTCGGTGGCAAGCCGACCTCGGAGTCTGCCGAAGGCTGCGGCGGCCTGGGACGCCGCGTATCGCCAACTGATCGATCGCGGACTTGCCGCCTTGGGGACGACCGAGCGTGAGTGTCGGTGTTTCCGTGTCTCGATCGACAATCCGCCGCTGGGGGCGACGATCTCGCTCCGCTGGCGTCTGCATCAGCCGGCACCCTGAAGCGGGTGGTCTGATCGTTCCGGCTCGTTCCTGAATGGTTTCTCTTCGGCCCTCGTACGGAACCCGGTCCGCAATCGCGGGCGGCAGCGTCTCGGCAGGCTCGTCCGCCTCGTCGAGTCCGCGGTCTCGGGTTCCTCCTCGGCGTGGGAACCGAGTTCGGCGCCGGTGGAAGTCCTGCGATTCGACGGTCGATTCCGGGGATACTCCCAACTGAGATGCGGCATTCTTCCCAGTCAATCCGCCATTGGGTTCCGAGTCGCCGCGGTCGTCGTGTGGTCATCGTCTGGTTGGCGGTGATGGTCGGACTCGCAACTCGCGCGGTCGGGAGCGCGATCGAGACGCCCGGCCTCCGCATCGGCGCCGCGGCCAGCGTCGCGAGCGTCGTCGAATCGATCGCGGCCGAGCGTGCCATCGAAGCGACCATTTCGGTCGCGGCATCCGGCGTCATCGCGACGCAGACGCTCGCCGGGGCGCCCTTCGACATCGTGGTGTTCACCGATCCGCTCTGGATGGATCGCCTCCGCGACGCTGGTCTGGTCCGAGCCGAGGACCGTCGGATCGTCGCGTCGAACCGACTGGTGGTGATTCGATCGCGCCGCGCTGACGACCGCGATGACGACCGTCTGACGTCGGGTCGAGGCGTCGTGGCAGACCCCGCGGCTTCGCCGCTTGGCGAGCGGACCCGCGAGGCCCTGACGTCGCTTGGGTGGACATCGTCGCTCACTGATCGCACGCTGCGTGCCGAGGACGCGCAGGCGACGCTCCGGCTCGTCGAGATCGGCGAGGCGGACTGGGGCGTCGTCTACGCGAGCGACGCCCGAACCAGCGATCGCGTGCACGTCGTGCACGAGATCGATGCGGTGCACCATCGACCGATCACGATCGAAGCGGCGCTGCTCGTCGATGATCCCGACGCGCGACGATTCTTCGCGGCCGTGACCGGCGAGGCGGGCCGCGCTCGCTGGGCGTCCGCGGGCTTCGCGGTTCCTGATGACGTCGGTGACGCGGAGACCGGCGACCGGACAGGACGCGAGGCGGACGACGCGACCATGCCGTGGCGGGCGGTGGTGATCTCGCTCAAGGTCGCGACGGTCGCGGTCGTCGCCATGCTCCCGCCCGGGATCTGGATCGCGTGGTGGCTCGCTCGGTCCCGTTCGCGCTGGACGTCGGTGATCGAGGCGGTCGTGGCGTTGCCGCTCGTGCTGCCCCCGGTCGTGGTCGGATACGTGCTGTTGCGAATGCTCGGGCGTCAGGGCGTGCTCGGCAGCGTGCTGCACGACCACCTCGGAATCGACGTCGCGTTCACGTGGTGGGCGGCGGCGATCGCGAGCGGGATCATGGGACTGCCGCTGCTCGTACGTTCGGCCCGCCTCGGGTTCGAGTCGGTCGATCCCGATCTGGAACGGGCCGCCGCGAATGCCGGCGCCGGTCGGTGGCGAACCTTCCGAAGAGTCACGCTGCCGCTCGCGATGCCCGGGGTCGTCGCGGGCGCGACGCTGGCGTTTGCGCGATGTCTCGGCGAGTTCGGGGCGACGATCGTCGTCGCGGGGAACCTGCCCGGCGAGACCCGGACGCTGGCGCTGGCGATCTGGACGGAATCACGGACGCCCGGCAACGACGAGCGAATCGCGCTCCTCGTCATCGTCGCCATCGCGCTCTCGGTGGTGGCGACGGTCGTCTCGGAATGGCTGCTGCGGCGATGGCGGATCCGGTGAACGACCGCGGGCCCGCCGATGGTTCGGCAGGCCCGCGGCGTGATCATCCTGCTTGCCGGGTCAGGAGGCGCCCGCGGTCACACCCTCGAGGATGCCGTTGAAGGTCGCGCTCGGACGCATCGCCGCCGCCGCCTTCGCCGGATCGGGGTGGTAGTAGCCGCCGATGTCCATCGCGACGCCCTGCGCCCCGTTGAGTTCGGCGATGATCGCCTCCTCGTTCGACTCCATCGCCGCGGCCATCGGACCGAAGCGGGCGGCGAGTTCCGCGTCGTCGGTCTGGCCGGCGAGCGCCTGCGCCCAGTACATTGCGAGGTAGACGTGCGTGCCGCGGTTGTCGAGTTCGCCCGCCCGTCGGCTCGGTGCCCGGTTCTCCATGAGGTACCGGGTGGTCGCCTCGTCGAGGGTCTTCGCGAGGACCGCGGCCCCGGCGTTGCCGGTCCGATCCGCCAGATGCTCGAAGCTCGCGGCGAGGGCGAGGAACTCACCGAGCGAGTCCCAGCGGAGATGGT
>JAUIHC010000150.1 GCA_030432455.1 Phycisphaerae bacterium
CTGCGGATGCGGGATCAGATCTACAAGATCTACCACGAGCAGACCGGCGCCTCGATCGAGAAGATCAGCGAGGACTGCGAACGCAACCTCTGGCTCACCGCCGACCAGATGGTCGAGTACGGCCTCTGCGACCAGATCCTCGAGCGGCTCCCCGCAGGTGGCGGCGACGCCTGATCGCCCGCTCGACCATCGAACCGAACCGAACCGACACCGCCGACCCGACCCGGGTCGGCGGTGTCGTTGGGCCCCCGCGATTCCCCGGCCTCCCACCCCCTCGACGCGTATCCTGCGGAGGTCACATCCGTCCCGGAGCCCCTCGATGCCAGATCAGCCCGCCGATCCCGCCGCGCTCGTCGCCCGATTCGCCGAGGACTACCGGCGCGTGAAGGAGGAGATCGCCAAGGCGGTGGTCGGCCACGAGGAGATCGTGGACGGCGTGCTGACCTGCCTCTTCGCGGGCGGCCATGCCCTGCTCGAGGGCGTGCCCGGCCTCGGCAAAACCCTGCTGATCCGATCGCTGAGCGAGGCGCTGCACCTGCACTTCAGCCGGATCCAGTTCACCCCCGACCTCATGCCCGCCGATGTCACCGGCACCACGATCGTGGTCGAGGGCGAGGGCGGCCGCGACTTCGCCTTCCGCAAGGGGCCGATCTTCTCGCAGATCGTGCTCGCCGACGAGATCAACCGCGCCACCCCGAAGACGCAGTCGGCGCTGCTGGAAGCGATGCAGGAGAAGTCGGTCACCGTCGGCGGCGAGACGCACATCCTCGACAAGCCGTTCTTCGTGATGGCGACTCAGAATCCCGTCGAGCAGGAGGGCACCTATCCGCTGCCCGAAGCCCAGCTCGACCGGTTCTTCTTCAAGCTCGTGGTCGGGTATTCGTCACGCGAGGAACTCTCGGAGATCCTCGACCGCACCACGACCGGCCACGCGCCGCAGATCACCCGCGTCCTCGACGCCCCCGCGATCATCGCGCATCAGAAACTGGTCCGTCGCGTCGGCGTCACCGCGAGCGTGCAGGACTATGCGGTCCGCATGGTGCTCGCGACGCATCCCGAGGGGAAGTACGCGACGCCGCAGGTCAATCGATACTTCCGCTTCGGGGCGAGCCCGCGAGCCGCGCAGACGATCATGCTCGCCGCGAAGGTCAAGGCCCTGCTCGCCGGGCGAACGAGCGTTGCGATCGAGGACATCCGACTCGTCGCCCTCCCGGCCCTGCGGCACCGCTGCCTGCTCAACTTCGAGGCGGAAGCCGAGGGGATCACGACCGACGAGATCGTCACCGGCGTCATCGACACCCTGCCGACCGAGGTTCCGATCGAGGCGACCGCCTGATGACCATGCAACTCACCACTGCCGGGGCCGCGATCGCCGCGGCCATGCTTCTTCCGATCTCGACCGCCACCGCGTTCGATGCGCTCTCGCTGCTCGACGCTCGCGGACAGGACGACGCCGAGTCCGCGCCGATCGTCACCGAACCGCCAGCCGCGGCGAGCGACGACGAGGCCAAGGGTCTCATGTTCCGTCGGGTTGACCGCGGCACCTATGTCTCGGGCGGCTATCTGCACGAGTTCGGCGCCGACTTCGCCGACGGCGGCTCGGTCTCGGTCGATCGCGCCTTCGGCGGCGCGGGCATCGCGGTGCAGTTCCACCCCGAGGTCAAGGGGTCGGTCGGCGTGGCCTGGGGCGGCGACTGGTACCGCTTCGACGGCGACTCGGCGCTGTCGCGGTCCGCGGGCGGATCGCCATGGTCCGATGTCCACGCGATCACCGCCCTCGCCTCGGCGAACTGGCAGATCGACCCCCGCTGGTCCGCGAACCTCGGCCTTCGGGTCGGCACCGCGGGCGAGGCCCGGGCGAAGGTCGGCGACTCGATCGTGTACGGCGGCAACCTCGCGGTGAGTTACTCGTTCAGCCGGGCGTTCACGCTCGGCGCGGGTGCGCTGGTGCAGACCCAGATCGAGGATCGCCCGCTGATCATCCCGCTCCTCGTCGTCTACTGGCAGGTGACCGACACGATCGTGGTCTCCAACGTGCTCGGCCCCGAGGCGTATCCGACCGGCGCCGGTCTGGAAGCGGCGTGGCGGCCGGACCAGACCACCGAACTGTCGATCGGAAGTCGGTACGAGGTCCGACGCTTCCGGCTCGACGACACCGGCGACGCCATGCGGCAGGAGGGCATCGGTCAGGACATCGGACTCCCGATCTGGGCCCGCGCGACCTGGCGCTTCGACAACGGCCTGCGATTCGACCTCGTCGGCGGCGTGTCGCTGATGAACGAGTACTCCCTCGACGACCGCAACGGCAACGAACTCGCCAGCACCGACCTGGACCCGGCGCCATTCATCGCCGGGTTCGTGAGCTGGCGGTTTTGACTGCTTGAGCGCTGCGCGTGGGCCGTTCGGCCCATGCTCGCTTTCTCTCGCACACGGCCGGAGTGAATCCGGCCGAGGCTCGGCGGCGGTTGATTGGAGCGCTACCTCCGGGTCGAGTGAACCGATACCCAACCCGCGATCTCATCCCCGTTCGGACGGCGTCCAGCGTTCGATCGCCTGACGCTCGCGAAGTCGCTTGCGAAGAACCCGCTTCACGGTTCCGGTGAACGCCTTGACCTTCTGCATGAAGGACAACTCGCTCATCCAGAAGCGGAACGACGGCAACTGCTCGAAGACCGGCGTCTTTGCGCCCATCAGTCGCATGGTCAGAAGCCGAGCCCAGAGCCCTCCGCGAGCGGACATCAGATTCGGTTGCGAGCGGGGCAGCAGCGTGTCGTCGCGATGCTTGAGCACGATGTGCCCCGACGCCACCGCCGCCTGCAGGATCCGCCGACCGCGTTCGGTGCGGACCACGATCAACGACGACCCACGCTCGTCCGGTTCGATCTCGCGGTACCACGGATCGCCCACCGCGAGATCGGCGAACTCGCCGGTGTGATCCGGACAGATGTAGCAACGCCACTGCCGGAATCGTTGTACGAACCCCCAGCTCGCGGCGTAGGTGCGCTCGACGGTTCGATGTTCGCCCTGCTCGTCCTCGTACTCCAGCCGCCACATGCCCGGCCAGCCGTTGCCGCGATACCGCAGGCTTCGAACCTTGGACGGATCGGTGACGCCCGCGTCCTCCAGGATCGCCAGCGTGCCGCTGGTACTGGGCGCGCCGGCGCAGAAGAACGCGATCACACACCCCAACTTCTCATCGAGTGTCGATCGCATCCGACGGGCGTTCCGCACCGCCGCCGCATCGCAGGGCTTTCCGATGAAGACCGACCGGCCAGGCAGGTTCTCGATCTCGCCGATCCGATCGCACGGACTCGCCGGTGCGTACCGGCTTCCCGTCCGGGCCAGCAATTCATCGCGATTCGTCGAGAACACCGACTCGTTCAGATACGGCGCATCCGTGCGGGCCGCCGTGTGAAGCACCCGCTCCATGCCACCAGCTTCGATGCAGTGCAGGGCCAAGGCGGTCGCCGCCCCGCCGCTGCTCCCGCCGTGGCGGATGGCGTCGTCGGCCGCCCATCCCTCCCAGACTTCGAGCACCGGTCCCCATGCATCGAACATTGCCGGGTTCGTGCCCTCCCTCGGCGTGTCCGCATGGGAGAGACGCACGCCCGGGCAACAGGCGAGCCCGTCGCCGGTGGTCGGCACGGCGTCGGTCTTGACGAACGGACGCCGACCGAACTCCAACGCCTCGTCCATCTCGAATCGATCGGGCTCGACCGACGCGCAGATCCCGCACCCGGTGCACAGTTGCCGTTCGCAGACTTCTTCGATGTCCAGAACCGGGAGTCGCATGTGGCCTGATTCCGAGTCTCGTGGTCCCAGCGTGAGGATCGCTCGCCCGCCACCGCCTCCACCGGGCCCGCTCATCGATCACGACGAGCACGCCGAAGAGGAACCTGGTGAGGAGCCGGCACTGTCGCCAGTGACGAACGCTCCGCTGGGGATATCGGTCAGGCCGGTCCCGACATCGATCAGGATTCGCCCGTTTTGCGACCCCGGCCCGCATCCGCGACCGTCCGCTCCAGCGGGCCCGTGAATCGCCAGATCGCGCCGTGGCCGGGGACCTCGTCGCCCTCGAAGGTGCAGATCCAGATCTCCCCGTCGGCGTCCTCGCCGAAGCTGGAGATCAGGGAGTTGCGGAGCCGGGCCACCTCGACCGGGCCTTCTTCGAGCACCCCGCCCGGAGCTCGGATGCCCCAGATGCGGCCGCTGCGGTAGTCGGCGTACAGATAGACCCCGCGGGCCTCGGGGCGGGCCGAGCCTCTGTACACGAAGCCGCCGGTGACGCTGATGCCGTCGCCCCGCGGATACTCGACGACCGGGTCGATGAGTTCGACGCCTTCGGGAGCGGCTTCCTTGGAGAACGGATGCAGCCCCTCGCGGATCCGCCAGCCGTAGTTGCCGCCGCGTCGGATGACGTCGATCTCTTCGTACTTGTTCTGCCCGACATCCCCGGCCCAGAGCTCGCCGGTCTCGCGGTCGAACGACATCCGCCAGATGTTGCGGGTGCCGTACGCCCAGGTCTCGGGGAGGGCGCCTTCGGTCTTGAGGAACGGGTTGTCGCCGGGAATGAGGTACGGACGCTTCTCGTCGCGGCCGGAGACGTCGATCCGAAACACGGACCCGAGCGGCGTTCCGAGGTTCTGGGCGTTGTTCATCGGATCGTTCGCCGCCCCGCCGTCGCCGATCGAGAGGTAGAGCATGCCGTCGGGACCGAAGACGACATTGCCGCCGTTGTGGTTGCCGAACGGCTGGGCGATCTCCAGGATCACCTCCTCGCTCTCCGGATCCGCCACACCGTCGTCTCCGATGGTGAAGCGGGAGAGCACCGATCGCCTCGGCGAACTCGCCGAGTAGTAGAGGTAGAACGCACCGTCCTCGGCGACGGTCGGCGAGAACGCCATCGCCAGCAGCCCTTCCTCGTTGTGCTGCATCCGGACCTCGGGACGGATGTCGAGGAACGTTGCGGGGTCGGTCATGTCCGGACGCGTCCGATCGAGCACCTGCACCCGCCCCGGCTGCTCGACCACGTAGAGCAGGTCCGGCCGATCGGGTCGGACGACGATCTGGATCGGCCGCTTCAGCTTGACGTCCTCGAAGACCCGCACCGGACGCATGCGGGGGATCTCGGCGCCCGCCGCGACTGCGACGGCGGGCGCGGCGATCGAGGAGACCGCGGACAGGGTGAGAAGGACGATCGAGGCGAGGCGGATGGAACGCACGGGTCGGCTCTCCGGTTGGGTGACGATGCGGGGATCGGGGCACCGATCGTGTGAAGCGTATGCGGACGGAACCGGACCGGACGGACGCCGCCCGACCCCTCGATACACTCCGATCCCGATGTCCGAGACCACTCCATCCCCCTCGACCGGCAGCCTCGGGCTGTACCGCCTCGCCGCCTTCGTGATCGTCGTCGCCGGCATGAAGGCCGCGGCCACGATCGTGGTTCCGATCCTCGCCGCCGTCTTCGTGGCGGTGGTCAGCCTCCCCCCGACCGCCGCCCTCGTGCGGTTCGGCGTTCGCCGCTGGCTGGCGACCCTCACCGTCTTCTTCATCGTGATGATGCTCGGCCTCGGCACCGCGGCGATCGTGGCCTCGACCGCGACCAGCTTCGCGGGCGAACTCCCCGCCTACCAGGAGATGCTGCAGGTCAAGATCTACGAGGGCGTGGACTGGGCGCAGGAGAAGGGCCTCAACATCACGCGGCAGCAGGTCGATGACGTCCTCGACCCCGGCCTGCTGTTCCCGTTCCTGCAGCGCACCCTCACGTCGTTCGTCGGCCTCCTGCAGGACACGACCTTCGTGCTCCTCACGGTGATCTTCATCCTGATGGAGCTCACCGCGATCCCCAGCAAGGTCCGCGCGATCGCGCCGCCGGGCAACGGCGACGAGACGCTGGAACGCTGGCGGGTCGTGCTGGGCGACCTCTCGGGGTACCTCGTGGTCAAGACCGCCACCAGCGCCGTCACCGGCGTGCTTGCGGGCGTCGGCTGCTGGTTCTTCGGACTCCCCTACGCGATCGTGCTCGGACTGATCGCCTTCGTGCTGAACTATGTTCCGTCGCTCGGCTCGATCATCGCGTCGATCCCCGCGATCCTGGTGGCCCTCGTTCTGGAGGGCATCGGCACCGCGGCCGGCGTCGCGGTCCTCTATCTCGCCATCAACATCTCGATCGGCAGCCTCACCGAGCCGCGGATCATGGGACGACGCATGGGGCTCTCGCCGCTGGTCGTCTTCCTCTCGCTGGTCTTCTGGGGATTCATCCTCGGCCCGGTCGGGATGTTCCTCTCGGTGCCGCTGACGATGATCGTGAAGATCCTGCTCGAAGGCACCGAGGACCTGCAGTGGGTCGCGGTCGTCCTGGGACCGGGCGATCCCGAACCCGCTCGAGGCGTCGAGTCGCGGACCGACGCGACCTGAGGGCCGTCGCTATTCGAAGACCACCTCGACGATCGAGAAGTCGTCCTCGAAGTCGTCGCGGCCGGTGAGTTCCTTGCCGAGCGCCGCCAGCGACTCGATCCGGTCCTCGCCGTGCGCGAGCGGTCGGGCCATGAACTCGTTGAACGACTCCATCGGCCACATGCCGCCTTCGGCGAGCTTGAGCTCGAAGACCCCGTCGCTGAAGACGAACAGCCGATCACCGGGTCGGACCTCGATCGAATCGACCTCGGGTTCCATGCCGGGGATCGCCCCGATCACCATGTTCTGCGACTCGAGCCACCGGGCATCGCCCTCGGGCGAGAGCAGCAGCGACGGCGGATGGCCGCCGCCGCACCAGGTCAGCGATCGGTCGCGTCGGTCGTAGACGCCGTAGAACAGCGTGAAGAACATCCCGCCGTGATCGGACATCTGAAAGGCGTCGTTGAGCCGCGCCGTCATCGCGGCAGGGTCCGCGAGAATCTCGGGGTCTCGGGTGCCCGACCGCACCAGGTTGATGACCGAGATCGAGAGCAGCGCCGGCCCCACGCCGTGTCCGCAGACATCGAGCAGGTAGAGGGCGAAGCGATCGTCATCGATCCAGTGATAGCCGAAGCTGTCGCCGCCGAGCGATGCCGACGGAATGAACGACCATCGCGTCGAGACCGCGCCCTCGATCGGTTCGCTCAGGAGACTGCGCACGTAGTTCGACGCCTTCTGAAGCTCGTCCCGCAGATGGTTCTCGCTCGCCTCGAGCCGACGGTACGCCTCGTTCCGCTGGATGCTCGCCACGTAG
>JAUIHC010000151.1 GCA_030432455.1 Phycisphaerae bacterium
CACGAAGTATACCGACCCCTCGCCTCTCGGCAACGCTGTCGGCCGATCTCCGCCCCCCCCAACTCTCCCAGCTCCTCTTCGGAACCCCGTCACCACCGCAACGACCACTCCCACTCCCACTCCCACCACCACCACCACCGCCCCTTCCCCCTCTCAACCGCGCGCTTTCCCCGCCCCCGCCCCCGTCCCCGTCCGGACCCTCGTCGCCACCCTCGTCGCCACCCTTGCCGCCAGCGTCGCCACCGCCTCCGCTCTCCCCGGACCAACACCCGGCCCCACGACCCCCGATCCCGCTGGCACCGACAGCGAACTCCAGCCTCCTCGGCCCCGGGCCGCTCGAATCGCACCTCGTACCTCCGCGTCGATCCTCTCGGCTTCTCCCCGTCCTCCTTCGCCCGCGACCTCCAACGCCGACGCGACCGCCGACTCGATCGACACCGGCTCGATGGCCGCGTGTCCTCGGCTCAGGAACGCCCGGATCGTCGCCATCGCTCGGACCGCAAGCACCTCGACCGCCGCGTCTCCCAGCCGGACCTCGTCCTGCCCCCGCAGCCGCCGAAGCACCTTCCGGCCGCTGGCGCCCGCCGCGCCGAGTGCCGCGCCGACCGCGCCCAGCGCGGTGAATCCGCCCAGCGACATGCCGCCGACCGCAAGATCGATCATCGCTCCGGCCGCGACCAGCCCCGCCCCGGCGCCCGCCGCCCAGAGGCCTGCCCGCTCAAGACTCTCCGGACTCGCGAAGTCGACGCCGCCCAGGGCCTCGGCGACTTCCAGCGTCGTCGCCCTCGCGTCGTCCCCCGAGAAGCCGAACGCCGCCGCGATGTCGTCTCGGGCGTCGGCCTCGCGACGTCGCACCGCAGACAGCAGCGTCTCGCTGGCCGCCGAGAACGCCGCCCGCCGTCCGGCATCGTCGGTCGCGGTGGCCGTCACCACGATCGCCGCCGCCGCGTCCACCAGCAGATCGGCGGCGACCTCGCACGCCGTCGCCACCGCCACGCCCCGCTCCCTCGCCCGCAGGTCGAGCCATCGGGTGATCGCCGCGTCGTGTGCCGGGGCCAGCGTGCGGACCGCTTCGAGCAGTCGTCGCTCGCCCGCGTCGTCGTAGACCACGGCGTCGAACGAGACCGTCGCGTGCAGTCCCTGGCGGGCGCAGGCGTCGCGCCATCGCCCGGCGTCGGCATCGGGGCGGGCGGTGAAGTTGAGGACCGGCACCACCGGACGGGCGGTGGCGGCGAGCACCGCGAGCTCGTCGAGATGCCGCGGCTTCGGGTCTTCGCGGGCATCGATCGCGTACAGCAGAATCGTCGCGTCCAGCGCCGCCCGGATCGAGGCCGCCTCGAGACCGAGGTCGTCGTCGTCCCTCGCCGCCGGCGACTCGAGAAACCGGTCGAGCAGCGTCCGCGGGTCTTCATGACGGTCCGTGCGACCCGCATCGATCGCGTCTCGAAGCCGAAGCGAATCTTCGAGACCGGGAGTGTCGAGGATCGTTGCGATCACCCCTGACGCGTCCCGAACGTCGCCCGCATCGACCACTCGGGTCGTTCCTCCGCGTGGACTCACCACTCCGAAGTCGCGTCGCCGAAGAAGCGTCTGCAGAAGCGAGGTCTTCCCGGTGTTGGCGTGACCGACCACGGCGAGGCGCAACGCGGCGCCCGACTGACTCGCCACGCTGGTCATGCCTCGTCCTCCATCGCGGAGACGACTCGGTGGCGAGCGGCCGCGAGCCAGCGTCGAGCGGCGTCGGCATCGGGCAGCGAGGGAAGCGTGTCGCCGGGAAGCACGGCGTGCAGCAGTCGCGTGGTGCGGGCTTCGTCGCCGCCCTGCGCCCACCAGAGCACCGCCATCGAGACGAGCGCGGGCACCCGATCATCGAGCCGAGGAGATTCGGTCTCGTCGCTCTCCTGGGTGCTCGTCTTCGCGTCCGGGTCGCCGTCCCGACGTCGTCGGGTCAGCGACAGCAGGCCCGCGAGTCCCGCGCCGCTTCCGATCCATCCGGGCATGGCCACGAGGGTTGCAGGGGCGATTGTCGCGGCTGCAATGCACGCCGACGCCCCGAGCACGCCGCCGAGTCCGGCCCAGACCGCCCCGGTTCGCAGCGACGCCGGCAGCAACTCCAGACCAGTGCGTGCGAGGGCCGCCGCCCTCACCGCCTCACCCGTGACATCGAGTCCGCCCCGACTCCCGATCCGCGTGAACCACGATCCGAGTCGATCGGCGGTCGAGTCGTCACCGCTCAGTTCCCTGACGAGCTCGCGCACCGCGGCGGCGTGCCCCGCGTCGCTCGGAAGCCGGTCCGTGTCCGCGTCGAGTCGGTGACCGATCACCGCCAGCGCGGCGTCGAAGCGACTCGGGTCGAGCCTCGCCGTCCGCTCCGGGGTGGTCCCCGGCTCGGACATCCGCTCGTGCCCCGGACCGTGCACGATCGCTGCGAGCAGCCGCCCGCTCTCCGCGGTGCGGTGTTCGAGATCGACCTCGACCATCGCGAGTCCAAGATCACGCGACACCGCTCGCCAGTCCTCCAGACGAATCGCCGACGTGGCGGCCGACTCGGACCGGCGAAGACGGTCGCCGCCGTCGAGGACGAGTCTCGGCGGATGGGCCGATCGCTCGGCGAGTTCGCGGAGCCGACGCCGCACGCCGCGATCGGGCGTGGCGGGAATCCACGACACCACGACGACCGCCGCCTCGGGATCAGAGGTCGTCGCAATCACGCGGTCGAGCGACTCGGTGGAATCCAGCTCGCCGAGATCGGCGAGTCCGGCGAGTTCCGGCGGCAGGGCGGGGCGATCGTTCGGCGCTTCGAGACGAACCACATGGGTGGCGACGATGCCGTCGGCCGAGGGCCAGGTGGAACGCGATGCCGTCGCCGTCGCCGCGGGCGTCGGGCGGGGCGTCGCATTCGCAGCCGATGCCGTCGCCCGTCGAACCGAGGCCGGGACGGGTCGCGGCGGTGGTCGCCATCGCTCGGCCAGCCAGTGCCCGATCGCGGCGTTGGCGACCGTCCAAAGGAACATCGGGGCCAGCAGATAGACGGCGAGGCCGGCGGTCAGGAATCGGATCCATCGTCGGCGGGCGGCCAGCGCCGTCTCATCGTCGGCCGCCGCCTCGGGAGGCGATGCGACGGGGTGGAGCTCCTCGCTGCCGATCAGCGGGGCCAGCGGTGCTGCCGCCAGATCCGTGATCGTCTGGCCGACCCGCGGCGACAGCCACGAGCTCTCCCACCCGAATCCGAGGGCGACTCGGGCGGTCGTCAGCCACACCGTGAGGATCGCTGCGACCGCGAAGGCCGTCCAGAACATGCCCGAACCCGCGGCGGCGACTCGGCGACCGCTGCCGTTGGCGAAGACCTGCCCCACCCGACGCAGGGCGGCCTGGACGATCGACGCCTCGGCGTCGGTCGGCCGCCATCGGCCGATGGCCTGCAGGAAGCTGGAAGGGACGAGCCGACCGAGGACCGGCATCGCGCGGCGGCCGAGGATCATCAGCACCACCGCTCGAAGCGCCAGCAGAAGCCACGGCGTGCCGACGAGCACGAGCAGCATCGCGGGGGCGTGCACCGGGATGTCGGGGGGGCGGAGGAGCTCGGCGGTCGCGGTCCACCCGGCGATCGCGCCCAGCAGGGTGAGGATGGCGAAGGCGAGTCCCGCTCCGAGCAGTCCGCGATCGATCACTCGCCGGGCGGAGTCGAGGGCCTCCGGATCATCCGCGCGCTGGGCGTCGTCGATCGCCGCCTGGGCGACGCGGGCTCGCCAACTGCGGGCAAGGCCGCGGGAAGGGGGCCGGACGGGAGTCGAGGGCTCGGAGATCGGATCGGTCACGATGGCGGGATTGTCGTCGGGATTCGAGGTCCATGTCGGCGGTCTCGATTCGGATCGAGTGCTCGACGATGTCGGGCCGTCAACGAGCGAGGGAGAGGTGACCGGGCTCTCACACGAACACCGCCGCCCCGGGGCGGGCGGCGGTGTCAGGTGGTTCGCTGCTGATGGTCGATCGAGCTCGGTCCCCGGACTCGGTCTCCAGACTCAATCCCCATTCTTGGCAACCGGCTCGGCCGCCTGCTCGAACGGGCTCCGCTCGCCGCCGGTCGCGGGGTCGTGATGACTCGACTGGTTGGCGATCTGTGCGGGCTTCGAACTGCTGGACTCGGTCTCGATCTCGTCCTCGATGCCCTTGATCCCCTTCTTGAACTCGACGATGCCCTTCCCGAGCGATCGGCCGACCTCGGGAAGCCGGCGTCCGAAGATGAGCAGGGCGATGCCGAGGATGATCACCCACTCGTATCCGCCGGGCATGCCGATCCCGAGAACGAGGCTGGGAATGTGAAGGCTCATGAGGGGACTCCTGACGGATGGACCTGGGGCGGGGAGGCCGCGTGTCGACCGAACAGTGTAGAGGCCGACCCTCGTCGACGCTCGCCCCGAGCCGAATGTTCGCCGCGGGCGGGATATTCGGACGCGACGGCGTCAGCCGAGCTCGGGATGTCGAGGCCGTGGAATCCCTTCCAGAAGTCGTCCGGTGCCCCGTCGACCGAGTCGTCGCCATGGGTGCTCCGCCCGCAGCAGAGCGTCCGCGACCGCCCGCGCGGTCGAGGTGGCGACTCGGGCGCGACCGGCCTCCGAAGGCGTCAGACCGTCCGAGGCCAGGTGGGGCGGGCGAGACTCGGTGAGATCGATCGCGAGATCGCATCGGTCGATCAGGATGTCCCGGCCGCGTCCCACCTCGCGGATCACCACCGTGAGTCGATCGACATCGTTGGCCCGGATCAGGTCCTGCCCGTCGTCCCGGACCGGGACCGGGGTGGCGAGGACCAGATCGGATTCGCCCGACTGGTTGACCGCATCGACGATCCGATGCAGGTCGCCTCGCAGGTCCGCGATCCGCCGAGCCGGATGGCTGGCCCCGTCGGCTTCGAGCGAGCGGTGCAGATCGGTGCGGCCGACCGAGACATGGACCGCGTGGGGACGGAACCGTCGAAGCAGTTCGCCCATCCGCTCCGCCACGTCGGCGAGTCCGGGGAAGGGCTCGTCGCATCCGACCACCGCCATCCGGAACGGCACATCCATGCGATCGAGTGCGGCGACGACCGCGGCGCGAAGATCGCGCCCCGCGGGGTCGGAGATCAGCAGCACGAGTCTCTGGTCGTCGCCGTCGGACACCCCCGGAGTGTACGGTGGTGATCGGATCTCCCTTCGGCCGATGTTGAAGTCGGAATCCCGACCACGGCTCATCGCAGGAGTCTTCGCATCATGCGTCGTCATCGTCCTTCCCTCCGTACCGTCCTTCTGATGTCTCTCGCCGCCGCCTCGGCCATGTTGGCGGGCTGCCGCACCACCTCGGAGGCCACGCCCGACTACGAGCGTGAGCTGCGGGCGGGCGAGGTGGCGCTTCGTCCCGTCCAACCCGGCGCCGAACCCGACCTCGAGGCCGCGTGGATGCGGCGGGACGAGGGGCTTCGGGACGCCGTTCGGCAGAGCCTCTCGTGGTTCGCGGCTCCGAGCTCGCAGCAGTGGTGGCCGTATCGCACCACCGATCGGGAGATCTCGCACGAGGACGCCCGCCGCTCCGTGCTCCGCTTCGGAGAGCTTCTCGACGAATGCGCGAGCGCCGACGAGTTCCGGCGCCGCGTGCTGGAGGAGTTCCGCGTCTACGAGTCGGTCGGCTGGAACGGCCGCGGTGTGATCCTCTACACCGGCTACTACGCGCCGGAGTTCGAGGCGAGCCCGGTGCGGACCTCGCGATTCACCGCCCCGCTCTACAAGCGGCCCGCGGATCTGGTCACCCGCCCGGTGGACGGCACCCCGATCGGGAGACGACTCCCGGATGGTTCGATCTCCCGGTATCCCACGCGAGCCGAGATCGAGGACTCGCGGATGCTGGACGGCACCGAGCTCGTGTGGCTGGAGACTCCACTCGACGCGTACGTCGTGCAGGTCAACGGCAGCGCGAAGCTCACCATGCCCGACGGCTCGATCGAGTACGTCGGCTACGACGGCAAGACCGATCGTCGCTACACCGGCCTGGGGACCACGCTGTTCGACCGGGCGCTCATCCCGAAGAAGGATCTCCCCGCGATCTACGATCTCTACCGACGCGATCCGCAGGCCGTCACCGACGCGATGCTCGCGAACGAGAACTTCGTGTTCTTCCGACCCTACGACGGCGCCGACTGGCCGAGTGGCAGCCTCGGTCGCAAGGTGAACGGGCTCGCGTCGCTCGCGACCGACAAGGATGTCTATCCGCGGGGCTGCGTGACCTACGTGGACACCGAGGGCATCGAGGTCTCGGGATCGACCCGGCCCATCCAGCGGTTCATGCTCGACCAGGACACCGGCGGCGCCATCCGGGCACCGGGGCGGGCGGACATCTACATGGGTGAGGGCGACGACGCGGAGACGCTGGCCGGTGGCCAGTACGCCGAAGGGCGGCTGTACTACCTGTTCCTTCGATAGCGACGAGATCCCCCGGTTCGCCCCGAGTCACTCCGGAACAGCACGACACCGCCCCGGCCTCGGCCGGGGCGGTGTCGTGTCGAGCATCGGATCGGCGGCGACGATTCAGCCGTTGTCACGGGCGGCCTGCGCCGCGTCCGCGGCGTGCTCGGCCTTGATCCACTGACCGCGGGCGACCTTCGCGAAGTCGTCGAACTTCGCCAGCACCCCGGAGACCTGCACGTGGAGGCTCTTGCCGCCTTCGTGCAGTCCCTGTTCGACCAGCGCGGTCGCGATGTCCACCGGCCGCATCGGATCGGTGCCGAGGACCTTGCCGATCTTCTCCCGCATGGTTGGTCCGCCCTTCGGGCTGCGGCGGCCGGAGGATCCCGTCCGCGTGACCTTGACCGACTTCACGGAGCGGCCCGCGGGGGCGTTGCCGTCGATCGACTGCAGCATGGCGATCTGGGACTCGACCTGCTCGAGCTCGGCGTTCAGTCGATCGCGCCGCTCCAGCAGCTTCGGGAGGGCGGCCTTGCGGCGGGCGAGTTCGGCGGCCAGCTCGTGGGTCGGCGCCTGGGCGAGCGGGTGGCGGGTCTTCGATGAGGTCTTCGAGGATGTCTTCGACATCAGGGGTCCTCCCAGATTGAAGCGACACGCGAGGACGCCGGTCGCTTTCAAATCAAGACCGGCGGTGCGTCGGATGTGTTGAAACGAACGACGGATGATAACAACGATCAGCCGGAACCGAAGGGGTTTCAATCGGG
>JAUIHC010000152.1 GCA_030432455.1 Phycisphaerae bacterium
TGCCGTTGGCGACGCGATCCATCGTGGCGTACATCGCGGCATACGGAACCGCTGCGGGCCGGATCGACCGATGCAGCAGGAGGTCGAAGACCGCCACCTGCACCGGCAACCCGTGCGGCATCGCGAAAGTGACCGCCTCCTCGGGTTCACTCGCACGCAGCGGGCCGGCCTCTCGCAGTGTTTCGCAGAACGCGACCCGCGAGACGCCGTCCTGATCGCCCCGCCGATCGACGAAGTCGAATCGCCATCGCCCGTCCACCAGTTCGCTGATGATCTCCTCGCCGCCGACGTCGGCGCCGGGACTCGAGAACGCCGGAAGCAGGGGCGAGGTCGCGAGTGACACGTCCTCGGTGTCGGACGCTCGCCAGACCGAGAGTCCGGCATGGATGTTCCACGGTGGCCCCGCCCGGTGCCGTTCCAGTTCCTCGACCAGCGTCACCGCGGAGAGATTCGCCGCGCCGCCAGTCGTGTCGGGTGCGACGATCATCGCCCCGAGCCGGGCCCGCGCCGAGACCCCCACCGTCAGCAGCGTGCTCTCGAAGTGCTGCTGTCGGATCCGCCGAAGCACCGCCTTCCGAGCCGTATCGTCGAGTTCGCCCGCGGCGATGACCTCGAGCGTTGCCGCCGAGATCCCTCGCCGATGGATCCGGTCGAGCAGATCGTCCACCGCCGCCCGCAGAGCGGTGAACTCCGGGGCGGGACATCCCGCCCGCTCGATCGCGTCGAGGATCTTCTGCCAGCCCTTCGCCCGCGGCAGACTGCCGAGGATGCCCGCGACGTCGGCGATCGTCGCGATGCGGAGGCACCGCCACCCCGAGGTCTTGTCGAGCCCGAGCGCCTCCGCGATCTGACGACTGGTGAAATCCGAATCGGGCGGCAGCACCGAACGGATCGCCGACCGGAGCGTTCGACGGACCTGCAGCGCAGCATCCGTCATCTCCCGGAGGATCGGCCGAAAGTCGAGCGTGGATGTCCGATTGGGCGGCGGCTCGTTCACCGGCGCAGGATAGACACCGGGCCCGGAATCGTCGCCGATCGCGGCACCCTCGACCGAGATTTCTCGCCCCCGCGCTTCGCGAGGCGCGCTTCGCGAGGCGAAGACGCGTCAAGGCCCCCTTCCGGCGCTGAATTCGAGGGTCGAGTCGGTAGGTTTGGGACGAGCGGCGCCCCCGGTTCACGCCGCGACTGTTCTCAGCGTTCCCCACTGTCACGGCACCCAAACCCGAAAGGAAAAAGCCATGAGTTCCTCGGATCGTCTTACCCGATATCTCACCCTCGCCGCCGTTCCCATGGCCGCGACCTCGGCCGCCGTCGCCGACACCTATCACGCGTCCAGCAGTACGCCCGTCACCGTCTCGGCGAGCGGGTCCTCGTCCTCCCAGAGGGCGACCCTGTTCACCGTTCTGGGCGACAGATTCAGGATCCAAGTGTCGCAATCAAGCTCATATGCCACGGCCATCATCCGGAAGATGGACAACCGGGGAGGTCCCCTGAAGGGATTCTTCAACGAGCAATCTCAGGCTCGCACGGTGAGCGCCGCCGCCAGTCCCGACTTTGCCTCCCTTGACGTCTGGTGGTCCTCCTACAGCGGCGGCCCAAACCCTTCCGGAACTCTGGACACCGGACGCCACTTCCTCGGATTCATCTCCGGCGACCCCAACGGCACCACGGTCAGCGGGTTCTTCGAGTACGAGCTGATCTCGAATGGCTCCTCCGTCTCACTCACCATCCATCAATGGGCGTACAACCTCGACAGCCCCATCACCATGCCGGCGAGCAACGCCGGGGGCGCCGTCCCCGGTCTCGGCGGACTTGCCGCCCTCGCCTGCGGTGCCGCGGGGGTGCGTCGCCGACGGCAGCGGGCCGCCTGAGGTCGAACCAACTCGTCCATCGTCTCCTTCCCGACGGCGCCCGGCTCTTCGCGAGTCGGGCGTCGTTGGTTCGACACCGGATCGCGACCCGGCGATGATGCGTCGATGCCTCCCTCGACCCTCGTGCTTCTCGACATCGACGCCACGCTTCTTGACACGCAGGACGCGGGCGTCGTCGCGTACGAACGCGCGAGCGCCCGTCACTTCGGCGTGGCATTCGACTTCGAGAACGTTCCGGTGCACGGGCGGCTCGATCACGAGAACTACGCCGATGCGGTGATCCGCCACGGACTCGAGGTCGATCACCGCGCCGAGCAGCCCGCGTTCCGAGCCGCCTACGGCGCGGCGCTCGCCGAGATCGCGACCGAACTCGGCGGCTTCCGGGCGTGCCCCGACATCGAGCCGTTCCTCGCCGCGATGGTGGCGGACCCCTCGATCGAACTCGGACTCCTGACCGGCAACTGGGAGGAGACCGGCCGACTGAAGATCCGCCACGCCGGTCTCGACGACTCGATCTTCCGGGTGAACGCCTTCGCCGATCACGGCGAACACCGCGACGAACTGGTGCCGGTCGCGGTCGCGGCGTTCGCCGCGCTGCACGGCGACTTCCCCGCCCGCACCGTGGTGGTCGGCGACACGCCGCGGGACGTCCAGTGCGCCCTCGCGGGCGACGCGATCGCGCTCGCGGTCGCGACCGGGATCCACAGCGTCGAGGTGCTGCAGAACGCGGGCGCCCATCGCGTCGTCGGCACCCTCGCCCCGACCCACGACCTGCTCGAATTCATCCGGCACGGATGACGCCGGGGAGGTCCGCCGGCCGCCGCCCCGGGCGGCGCCGACCGCGACGACGGCCCGGCGGCCTCCGCGAGTTCGACAGTGTCGCGGCTCTGGTACCCAGGTCATCGACTCACGCGGAAATTCAGGGGCGAGGTTCTTCTTCGGATCGTGGGCGGTCGCGGCGCCATTCCGCCCCATTCCGCCAAACCCGCGCCACGCGAGTCTCTCCAATGCCCGGGGCCGCGCTTTCCTCGAACCTCGCCATTGAACCGGCATCGGCGATTCTCTATCTTGGCCGTCTGGACGATTTCCCTGACTTCTCAGGCTCCCGGACGAAACAGCATGAACATCCGTCACCTCGCCGTCTCGACGGCAGCGATCGCCATGGCCTCCAGCGCGAACCTTGCCGACGCCGACGTCACCGGGGCCGTCTTCGTGACCTATCCCGTCGTCGCCGAGGACTTCGGGGGAAACACAGTCTCGGTGATCGTCCAGGATCTCTACCTGCTCTCGGACGACCCGAAGGACACCAACCTCAACGTCTACGACCTGGTGTTCACCGACTTCGCGAAGGTCCCCTACTTCCAGAGCTTCACCGGCACCGGCTGGGTCCCGACCAATCTTGGCGGCCCATTCGACACCGACGCCCTCCGGCGTGCCGACTCCTTCGTGACGGTCGGAGGCTTCGAGCAGGGTCTGGATCGGATGCCCGAACAGTCGCCCGGCGCCGGCGCCGGCACCGGCCTCGATCCGAACTTCGGCGGCAACAGCGCCCAGTACCCCGGGAATCTCGCGGGCTGGTACAACGGCTCGCCGCCGAACTACAACGGGCAGGTCGGCGACACGATCGTGGGGCTGGCGTGTCTCGTGGGCCGCTTCGCCTACGACGGCGACTTCACGCTTGAAGGTTCCGCCCTGTCGGTCACCTGGAACCAGGGCATCGGCACCCCCGGAAAGCAGGCAGGCTTCACGGTGGTGGAGACGACCTGCCCGACCTGCGAGGACTGCGACGGCAACGGCGTCTGGGATGTGGTGGATCTGGCCAACGGCACCTCCGACGACTGCGATGGCGACGGCCTGCTCGACATCTGCGAATCCAACGACGACTGCGATCTCGACGGGCAGCCTGACTCGTGCCAGATCAGCAACGATTCGAGCCTCGATCTCAACAACGACGGCGTCCTCGACTCGTGCCAGAACGTGCCGTTCAGCGGCCTCACGACCGAGATCGTGCCGATCCTCGACCGCGGATACCTCTCCGACATCCCCGGCTCCGCCATCTGCTATCGGCTCTACGCGACCGTGGACGCGCCGAACGCCCAGGTGATCGGGCTCTACGGCAACGAGGACCACGCACTCTCCATCGCGGCCGACGGTGGATTCTGGCAGGCGCCGCTCGGCGGCGATCTCACCTCGTCGGTGCCGTGCGACGAGGCGGGCATGTTCCCAGACCTTCGCTTCGACTCCTGGCTCACGGTCAACGCCACCTGCGCCTCGGACGACATGACCCTGCAGGCCGGCATGAACTTCAAGGCCTTCAACGCGGGCGGCGGCATCGACACCAGCAACGGCATCGTCTTCGTCGATCCCGACCAGCCCCAGTCCTTCCCCGACGACCAAGGCCGTGTGCTTCTGGCTCAACTCACCTCCATCGACGGCTCGCTCCCGTCCGGCCGGATCAACGTCCTCGGCTTCAACCCCGCGGGCGAGGAATGGTTCGCCTTCGAAGTCGAGTGGCCCGAACCGCCGCTGGTCGACTGCAACGACAACGGCGTGCAGGATGCGATCGACATCGGATCTGGTGCGAGCATCGACTGCTCGCTGGACGGCATCCCCGACGAGTGCCAGTTCGACCAGATGATGACCGACTGCAACGACAACGGAGTCTGGGACGTCTGCGACATCGCCGATGGCACCAGCATCGACGACGACGGCGACCTCCGTCCGGACGAGTGCTGCTTCGGTGACGCCGATCGCGACGGCGACGTGGATGTGGACGACATCATCGAGATCATCATCAGTTGGAACGACGTCGGATTCAGCTACGCCGATCTCGATGGCGACGGCGTGGTCGACGGCAGCGATCTCTCCCTCGTCCTGGGAGCGTTCGGGACCTGCGAGTGAGCGGGCGCCCGGCCATGCCGCGGACGGTGCCGCTGGTCGTCGCGATCGCCGCGATCCTTCTGATCGGCGGCGGTGGCGCGGTGGCCGACGACCCGGTGGTCGCGCCTCCGGAGTTGGAACTGTCCGCCGACGTGCCACAGGCGTTTTCGGTGCTGGGCGAAGCCGTTCATCTTCACGGAGGACGACTCTTGGCCGGCATGCCGGGCCTCGACGTCGGCGGCGTCCCCGAACAGGGAGGCGCCGTGATCTTCGTCGCCACCGGCGATGCCGCTCGGCCCTGGATGCAGGAACAGGTGCTCGTGTCGGCGTCATTCACCGCGGACCAGCAGTCGGGACGGTCGGTCCGACTCGGGGACGGGCTCGCCTTTCTGGGGTCGCCTGACCGATCGGACGCCACCGACGGTGGCTCTCCCTTCGTGGCCGTCTTCCGAGAGACCCCGACCGGTTGGGTCGAGCAGCCGAGCCTCGCAGTCGCCGCGATACCGCCCGGATCCGGGTTCGGCTCGGCGCTGGATCTCGACGGGACCGAGCTCGCGGTCGGCGCCCCCCGACTGGACACCCTCGGCACGGATGCGGGGGGGGTCTTCGTCTGGACGCTCGCCCCGGACGGGACGTCGATCTCCGTGTCGTCCATCGCCCCGCCGTCGCCGACCGCCGGCGATCGCTTCGGCGCCGCGGTCGCCCTCGACGGCGACCTGCTGGCGGTCGGCGCTCCCGGAGACGACGAGGCGGGCCCCGATGCTGGCGCGGTCTGGATCTATCGACGAGCATCCGAGGGCTGGACGGTCGAGTCGAAGATCGTCGGCATCGACGCGGGCCCGACGGCATCCTTCGGCGCCGCGATCGCCCTCGACGGCGACCGCATCGCCATCGGCGCTGCTCGGGCCGGCACGGATGGTCTCGTGCGGATCCTGCGCCGCGATCCACGGGGGGGGTGGATGATCGAGGCCACGGTGGCGGGACTGGGGCCATCGGAGACGCCGCGGGACACCGGCCACTCGGTGGCGCTGGACGGCGATCGGCTCGCGGTGGGTCAGCCCGCGGCCACCAGCGGCGGGATGCGAAGCGGCACAGTCGCTCTCTGGCGCCGTTCCGGTGTCAGCTGGACCCCCGAAGGCGTGCTCCGACCGTCCACGCCCGAGCTTCTGACGCTGGGCGCGGCCGTCTCGCTCGCGGACGGCTGGATCGCGGGCGGCATGCCCCTCGAGTCGCCCGACGCCGTCCACGCGGGCGGCGTCGCGATGATCGATCTCGATCGAGACTGCGATGCCGACGGCATCGCGGATCAATTCGCGACCATCGGCGGCCTGGTCGCCGACTGCGACGGCGATCGGATTCCGGACAACTGCGAACTCGCCGACGACCCCGCCCTCGACTGCAATGCGAACGGCGTGATCGACTCGTGCGACATCGTGGACGGGCCCTCGGAGGACCTCAATCTCAACGGGCTCCCCGACGAGTGCGAGAAGGAACTCGTCTTCGAGGTTCCCGGCATCTTCGAGGACGTGGGCGACGCGATCGACGCCGCCCCGGATGGCGCCGTCATCGACATCGAGCCCGGCGTCTACGACGATCCCGTCGTCCTCGGCGCCACCGCGATCACCATCCGAGGCAGCGACGATCCGTTCGATCCGACCATCCTTCGGGGCGGCACGGGAGCGGGACTGCTTCCCGGTCCGGTCGTCAGGATCGCCGGCCCCGCGGCCTCGGAGTGCGTGCTGGAGAACCTGATGATCGAGGACGGCCGACATGCCGCGCCGCTCCCGGACGATTCCACCCGAACCGGCGGCGGCGGCCTGCTCGTGATCGACGGATCACCCCGGTTCGAACGTGTGACGATCCGGAACTGTGCCGCCGACATCGGCGGCGGCGTGTGCCTCATTCGTGCCGATGTCCAACTCGTGGATTGCGAGATCTCCGAGAACCTCGCCACCGAGGCCGGTGGCGGGCTGGCCACCATCGACGGGCATCCGCTCATTCAAGGCGGACGGTTCGAGGAGAACGCCGGGGGAGCGTTCGGGGGTGCCATCGCGATTCGATCCGGAACCGCAACGATCGACGGCGTGGAGATTCTGGCCAGCACGGCCACCCGCGGCGGCGGAATCCATGCCGCGCCATCCTCGGACCGAAGTCCCGTGGCCGTGTCCCAGTCGTTCATCTCCCTCAACCTCGCCGAGACCCGGGGCGGCGGGATCGAGGCGGAGCCGGACGGCCCCGGGGTCGTGGTCACCGGCTCGATCATCTGCGAGAACGATCTCGACGAGATCGCAGGGCCGGTGACCGTCGATGCGACGAGCGAAGTCTGCCAATGCGCCTCGGATCTCTCGGGTGACGGCCGTACCGACGGCGCCGACCTGGGGCTGCTGCTGGCGTCCTTCGGCTCATGCTCGGGATACTGCCTCGCCGACATCGACGGCGACGG
>JAUIHC010000153.1 GCA_030432455.1 Phycisphaerae bacterium
GCGAGATCCGGGCCGCCACGGCCGAGGAGATCGATGCCATCCTCGCGCCGGAACCTGCGGTCGTCGCCGAGCCCGAAGTCGTCGCCGAGCCCGAGGGCGTCGTGGAGCCCGAGGTCGTCGTCGAACCCGAGGTCGTCGCCGAGCCCGAGGTCGTCGCCGAGCCCGAAGTCGTCACCGAGCCCGAAGTCGTCGCCGAGCCCGAGGTCGTCGCCGAGCCCGAGGTCGTCGCCGAGCCCGAAGTCGTCGCCGAGCCCGAGGTCGTCGCCGAGCCCGAGGTCGTCGCCGAACCCGAAGTCGTCGCCGAGCCCGAGGTCGTCGCCGAGCCCGAAGTCGTCGCCGAGCCCGAGGGCGTCGCCGAGCCCGAGGTCGTCGCCGAGCCCGAGGTCGTCGCCGAGCCCGAGGGCGTCGTCGAGCCCGAGGTCGCGACTCCCGCCGATCGAGAAATACCCCCCCCGCCGGCCGACGACCTTCTGGAGGTCCGCGCCCGCATCGAGTTCCCCGACGGCGTCGAGGGAACCTGGAAGCGTCTCCGCACCGATCGCAAGAGCCTCCGGACCGGCCCCGACGGACAGACCAACTACTCGTTCATCCGACTCGACGAGGGGGCGGTGCTCTGCGTCGTCGATGAGCATCCCACCACCGGCTGGTGCAAGGTTCGACTCGTGGGCCCCGATCTCGAGAACGTCCGTGGCCTGCTCAAGGCACGGGAAGGGATGATCGAGATCGAGGGCGACACCGCCACGGTCGTGCGGGGCGAGCATGAGGTCCGAGCCCCCAACCTGATCCGGCTCGATGGTCCCGATGGAGAGGACACGCCGGATCCGCGGCGGTCCTACCTTCCGTTCCGCAAGATCGCCCCCGGCGATGCGGTGCAGGTCACCGACACGATCGTCGATGGCACCGGAGACACCTGGCTCGTCGTGGTGCCCCCGCTCGACTCGGTCGGCTGGATTCACCGCGGCTATCTGGACACCGTCGAGCCGGGCGACCTTCCCGTGGAGCGCGGCCAGGATGGTGCCGGTCGCCCGAGATTCGTCACCGAGCCCGAGGTCGTCACCGAGCCCGAAGTCGTCGCCGAGCCCGAGGTCGTCGCCGAGCCCGAGGTCGTCACCGAGCCCGAGGTCGTCACCGAGCCCGAAGTCGTCGCCGAGCCCGAGATCGTCGCCGAGCCCGAGGTCGTCACCGAGCCCGAAGTCGTCGCCGAACCCGAAGTCGTCGCCGAGCCCGAAGTCGTCGCCGAGCCCGAAGTCGTCACCGAGCCCGAAGTCGTCGCCGAGCCCGAGGTCGTCGCCGAGCCCGAAGTCGTCGCCGAGCCCGAGGTCGTCGCCGAGCCCGAGGTCGTCGCCGAGCCCGAGGTCGTCGCCGAGCCCGAGGTCATCGCCGAGCCCGAGGTCGTCGCCGAGCCCGAGGTCATCGCCGAGCCCGAGGTCGTCGCCGAGCCCGAGGTCGTCACCGAGCCCGAGGTCGTCGCCGAGCCCGAGGTCGATCTCATCGACGAGTCCGTCACGCCACCGACCGAGCCGGAGATCACCCTCGAGCCCGAACCCGAACCGACGCCGGAACCCGAGCCGGAGCCGACCCTGTCTCCGGAGCTGCTGGCGGGCGTGACCCTTGCCGATGCCGAGGCGAGCTACCAGACGGTCCGCACCTCGCCTGAAAACGACGCCGAGTTCGAGGCGTTGGAGCTCATCTATCAGACGATCTCGGAGCGGCCGTCCACATCGCCGAGTGACCGCAGCCGCGCCGAAGTCCGCCTCGATCAGATCCGCATCCAGCGGGACCTTCAGCGGAGGATCGACACCCTGCGTCGTCTGGAGAGCCGCGCCAACATCGATCGCGAGCGGATCGAGGCGATCCGGCAGGCCCTGCTCGACCGATCGGACTACACCGCGATCGGCCGACTCTCCCGCAGCCGCGTGTACGACGGACGAACTCTGCCGTTGCTCTATCGACTCGAGGATCCGACCAGCGGCCGGACGATCGCGTATGTCCAGCCCGACCAGACGCTCTCGATCCAATCCGGCATCGGACGGATCGTCGGCATCGTCGGCACCGAACGCGATGATCCGGGCTACCGTATCCGCGTGATCACCCCGGAGCGGTTCGAGATCGACCTCACCGAGGAGATCGGAGAGAACTGACCGGAGCCGTGACCATCACGGGGCGTTAGCTCAGTTGGGAGAGCGGTTGCTTTGCAAGCAACAGGTCACCGGTTCGAGCCCGGTACGCTCCATTCGACCTCGACGACCCCCGCCGATCTCGGGATCGGTGGGGGTCGTCGTGTTCCCGAGGCACTCGATCCGGTGCTCTCCGCTCGCACCGCCAGAACACCCTCGCACCGCCGGATTCCGCCACGCCGCCCCGGGGTGGATGATCGAGAGGCGGGCGATGCCGGGGACATCGGCGTTCCGACGAGGCCAACGCCTCCGCCGCCATCCGCCGCCATCCGCCGCCATCCGCCACCATCCGGATCATGCTGAGATTCGGCTTGCAACCCACCTGCAGATCGGTACTCTCCTCGATGGCATTCCCGTGCCGCAGGATGTCGTGACTTCGCTTTGGACACGCTTCGTGCCCTTTCTCGACAAGCGTTCTCGACAAGTATTCCCAACAAGTCTTCCCGACTCGTTTTCCCAGCAAAGTAAGGAGGATCCTCATCATGATCGATCGACGTCACACGGTCGCCTCATTGGCCCTGGTCGCCATCGCCGGATCTGCTTCGGCGGAGCTTCTTCTGGAGGTCGATCTCACGGTGATCGACCAGATCACCATCACGGCCACCGACGGGGCCGCCGGTGCCTCGGCATCGGGCAGCACCTTCACCGGGTTCTATCTCGCGAGCTTCTTCAACGACGCCTCGCTGGGGAGCACCATCAACGGCACCGGTAGTCTCACCGCGGCCAGCGTCGCCTCCGACGGCTCGCCCAGCCTGTACAGCTCCGGTTCGAGCTTCGGACTGAACATCTGGTCGTATTCCAGCACGGGCGACACGACCTTCACCGCGGGCGAAACCGCCTTCTCGGGATCGGGCACCTGGACGCTCTCCTCGTCGCAGTACGCCCTGTTCCTGTCCGGCAACACCTTCGGCGACATCTACTTCGCCGCCGACACCGACGACGACCTTCCCGGCGCGACGGTGATCGGACAGTGGAGCGTGGTGCCCGCCCCCGGCGCGATCGCCATGCTCGGCCTCGCCGGTCTCGGCGGCCGCCGACGCCGCGACTGATCGCACGTCATCCCCGCAAGCCCCGAGGCTGCACCCGCCAGATACCCGAACCCCGCAGGTCCATCCTGCGGGGTTCTTCCTGCGCGGTGTTCAATGATGGGCCAGGTCGCGGAAGCCGGCACTCGATCGCACCTCACCCCGCCCGCACGCCCGCCAGCAATGCCGTCGCGGCGGTCTCGACCCGGAGCACGCCGCGGCCGATCGCCACGCGGTGCACCCGCCCCGCATGGGCGGCGGTGGCGATCATCGCCTGCTCGGGCGGGCTGAAGCCCCCTTCGGGTCCGACGAGGATGACCACGCGATCGGCGGTCCGGATGGCGTCGGACCCCGGTTCTCCTTCGGCATCTCCGACGATGATCGCGGCGTTCTCCGCGGTCGCGCGATCGATCACCGTCTGAGGCGTTGATTCCTCGCCGATCGTCGGCAGCGTCGCCCGACGACTCTGCTTGCATGCTTCCAGCATGATCCGTGACCACCGCTCGGTCGGATCCTGACGCTTGCGTTGGAGACTCACCACGCTGAAGTCGCACGCGAGCGGCGTGAAGCGGGCGATCCCCAACTGCGTCGCCATGTCGAGCATCGTGCTCAGCCGGTCGCCCTTGGGAAGACTTGCCGCGAGTTCGACCGTCGGCCGCTCCGGAGCCTCGACCTCGTGCTCGCCGACCACGACCTGAAGATCGCCGCGATCGTCGCGACCCGAGATGGTGCCGACCGCCCGAACGCCGCGACCGTCGAAGACGACGATCTCGTCACCGACGCCGAGCCGCTTCGGTCCGAGCGCGTGCCTGGCTTCCTGCCGGTCGAGACCGGCGACGCCACCCGGTTCGGGCAGATGCGAGACATGGAACCAGGGAGGAGTCATGGAGTCGTGGTCGTCGTCGTGGTGTTCGTGGTGGTGGTGGACGGGGTTCGTTGCCAGACGAGCCAGCGGATCAGTCGCGTCGCGATCTCGAAGGTCGGCGGACCGATCACGCCGATCGGCGGGCTGGCTTCGGGCGGTCGCTTGAGCACGATGCGGGCGGCGCCCGCCGCGACCGCGAGTTCAAGCAGCGTCGCCGTCTCTCGTTCGGCCTCCTCGACCCCGGGCGTCTCCGCGAGGTCTCGCAGCCGCTGCATCGGCTTCGGCGGGAGGGCCGACGCTCGCCGCCGCGCCGGAAACATCGGGTCGAGGATGACCAGCGCCGGGGACGGTCGAAGACGACGCCCCGTCGCGGCATCGGTCGCGGCGAACCACCGCAGGATCGACCGCGCGTCGGTCGAGAGCAGCCGGATCCGGGTCGCGGGCTCGTGGCCGACCGCCCGCGCCCGGGCGATGCCGTCCTCGAGCACCGCCCCGATCAGCGGATGCCGCTCGCAGGCCAGCACCATCCGCCCCGGGGCCGCCAGCGCCGCGACCGCGGCATCGCCGCCGAGCCCCGCCGTGGCGTCGATGATCGAGGCTCCGGCGGCGTCGCCGTCGGACGACAGCCCCCGCACGATCCGGCGAAGCGGGTGCCGGGCGTCGAGCGGACGACGGAGCACGTCGTCCACCGCGGCCCCGACCCCGGCCCCCGGACGCTCGTCGGGCAGGCGGAGTTCGAGCCCCCCGCCACCGTCCCGGCCCAGCACGATCGTGCGGTCGGCAGCGTGCCAGCGGGCGATCTCGCCGTGATCGCGATCTGACTCGGACATCGGGGCTCCAGAGACGATTCCTGGGCGCGGAACCCATGGCGGGTCGCCGCTCGGTCGGCCGATACGATACGGCCCGCTCGTCGCTCGAACCCTCCGGAGATCACCGTGCCCGACGCCTCGACCCGCCCCCTCGCCCCCGTCTTCGGCAACGTGCTGGAGATGGTCGGCAACACGCCGATGCTCGAGATCCAGCGGATGGAGACCGGCCCCTGCCGGCTGTTCGTGAAGATGGAGTCGCTGAATCCGGGAAACTCGATCAAGGACCGCATCGCGATCCGGATGGTCGAGGCCGCCGAGCAGGACGGCCGACTCAAGCCCGGCGGACGGATCATCGAGGCGACCGCGGGCAACACCGGACTCGCCCTCGCCCTCATCGCCGCCCAGAAGGGCTATCGCTGCACGCTGGTCATTCCCGACAAGGTGAGCGACGAGAAGATCGCCCACGTGCGGGCGATGGGCGCGGAGGTCGTCCTCACCCGCAGCGACGTCGGCAAGGGGCACCCGGAGTACTACCAGGACATCGCGGCGCGGCTCGCGACCGAGGATCCCGACGCCCTCTACATCGACCAGTTCAACAACGACGCGAACGTGTCGGCCCACCACGACACCACCGGTCCCGAGATCTGGGACCAGATGGATCACGACCTCGACGCGTTCGTCGCGGGGGTCGGCTCCGGCGGCACGCTGACCGGCATCGGTCGATACCTCCGTGAGCAGGATCCCTCGATCGAGCTCGTGCTCGCCGATCCCAAGGGGTCGATCCTGGCCCCGAAGATCAACGAGGGCCGCGACGTCGAGGCGGGCTCGTGGCTGGTCGAGGGCGTCGGCGAGGACTTCGTCCCGAGCATCGCCGACATCGAGCTCGTGACCCGGGCGATCACGGTCGATGACGCCGAGGCGTTCTCGACCGCCCGCGAACTGCTCCTGAAGGAGGGCATCCTCGCGGGATCGAGCGTCGGAACCCTGCTCGCCGCCGCCCTCCGCTACTGCCGCGAACAGACCGAGCCGAAGCGGGTCGTCACCGTCATCTGCGACCACGGTGCGAAGTACCTCTCGAAGATGTTCAACGACCACTGGATGGTCGATCACGGCTTCATCGAGCGGGAGACCCACGGCAACCTTCGCGACCTCATCGGCCGTCGTCACCTCGACCGCGAGGACTACTGCCTCACTCCCGACATTCCGCTGAGCCAGGCCATCAAGCGGATGGCGATGTACTCGGTGAGCCAGATGGTGGTGATGGAGGACGACCGCGTCGCCGGAATCATCGACGAGACCGACGTGCTCATGGCGATGGTCCACGACCGAGACAACAAGAACCGCCCGGTGAGCGACTTCATGACCCGCCGACTGGAGACGGTCTCACCCGACGCGAGCGTCAACGATCTGATCCCGATCTTCCGCGCCGACCGCGTGGCGATCGTGATGGATCACGATCACTACTACGGGCTCATCACGAAGATCGACCTGATCAACTTCCTGAAGAAGCAGCTTCCATAGGTCGCCCCCGACGCTCGACCTGCGAATCTCGAATCTCCGCCGTTTCTCATTTCCCATTCCCCTTTCTCCATTTCTCCCCCCAATGCCCGACCTCACATTCGAATCCCTCTGCATCCACGGCGGCCAGGAGACCTGCGCGGTCACCGGCGCCGTGATGCCCGCGATCTACACCTCCTCGACCTACGCCCAGGAATCGCCGGGCGTGCACCGGGGATACGAGTATTCGCGAAGCCACAATCTGACGCGATACTCGTTCGAGCGGGCGCTGGCGGCGCTGGAGGGCACCGGCCTCGACGCCACGGTGGACGCCTCGCACGGCGGCTTCGCCTTCAGCTCCGGGCTTGCCGCGGCGGGGACGGCCCTCGAACTGCTCGACCACGGCGGACTGCTCGTCGCGGGCGACGACCTCTACGGCGGCACCAATCGACTCTTCTCGCGGGTGCGTGAACGCTCGCAGGGGCTTCGGGTCCGCTATGTGGACACCACCGATCCGGCCAATGTCGAGGCCGCGCTCGCCGAGCGGGGAGATGCGACCGCGATGGTCTGGATCGAGACCCCGACGAACCCCACGCTCAAGGTGAGCGACATCACCGCGATCTCCGAGGTCGCACACCGGCACGGCGCCCTCGTGGTCGTGGACAACACCTTCGCGACCCCCGCCCTGCAGCGGCCCCTCGAACTCGGGGCCGACATCGTGCTCCACTCGATCACGAAGTATCTCGGCGGACACTCCGACGTCGTCGGCGGCGCCCTCGTCGCGAAGGATCCGGAACTCGTCTCCCGCATCCGGTTCCT
>JAUIHC010000154.1 GCA_030432455.1 Phycisphaerae bacterium
ACACCTCGCGTGGCGGAAGTGGGGACCATGGCTCAGCGAACGCCAATGGGGGACGGTGCGTGAGGACTACTCGCCCGACGGATCGGCGTGGGATTCGTTCCCGCACGAACACGCCCGCAGCCGCGCGTACCGCTGGGGCGAGGACGGACTGGCGGGCTGGTGCGATCGACAGGCGACGCTCTGTCTCGGTCTGGCCCTCTGGAACGGGCAGGATCGCATCCTCAAGGAGCGGCTCTTCGGTCTCACCAACGCGCAGGGGAACCACGGCGAGGACGTCAAGGAGGCGTACTGGCATCTCGATGCGACGCCGACCGCGTCGTACCTTCGGATGCTCTACCGCTACCCGCAGGCGGCCTTCCCGTACGAGACGCTCGTGGCGAGGAACGCCGATCAGGCGATCACCGAGCCGGAGTACGAACTCGCCGACACCGGCATCTTCGACGGCGGCCGATTCTTCGATGTGTTCATCGAGTACGCCAAGGCGTCGCCCGAGGATGTCTGCATGCGGATCCGGGTGGTGAACCACGGTCCCGAGACCGCGACGATCCACATCGTCCCGCAACTCTGGTTTCGAAACGACTGGTCGTGGAGCGACACGCCCCCTCCGAAGCCGTCGCTCCGGCTCGACGAGGACGACTCGGTGATCGCCGAGCATCGTGAGCTCGGGACCTATCGCCTGCGAAGCGATGCCGAGCATGCGTCGCTCTTCTGCGAGAACGAGACCAACTTCCCGCTGGTCTTCGGCGCCGACGCCGTGACGCCGTACGCGAAGGACGCCCTGCACGACGCGATCGTGGACGGGCGGCTCGACGCCACGAACCCCGATCGGACCGGCACCAAGGTCGGACTTCACCATGTCCGCGAGATCCCCGCAGGGGGCGAGACGATCGTGCGGCTCCGGTTCACTCGGTCCGGGAGTCCCGTGGACTTCCGCGACTTCGAGGCGATCGTCGATCGGCGTCGCGCCGAGTGCGACGAGTTCCACGCCGAGCACGAGGAGAAGTGCGAGAGCGACGAGGCCCGTCGGGTGCTGCGGCAGGCGTACGCGGGCATGATCTGGGGGTGCCAGTACTACGGGTACGACGTCGCGACCTGGCTCGACGGCGACTCCGGTCAGCCGCAGCCTCCGCGTGGACACAAGAACGGCCGCAACCACGAGTGGCGGCACATCCGCAACCACGACATCGTCTCGATGCCCGATGCGTGGGAGTACCCGTGGTACGCGACCTGGGACAGTGCGTTCCAGGCGGTCACCTTCGCCACCATCGACCCCGCCTTCGCGAAGGACCAGCTCCGGCTCTTTGTGAAGGACCGCTACATGCATCCCAACGGGGAGATGCCCGCCTACGAGTGGTCGTTCAGCGACGTGAACCCGCCGGTGCACGCCTGGGCGACCTGGCGAACCTTCCAGATCGAGAAGCACCGCACTGGCGGCGACGGGGATCTCGACTACCTGAAGACGGTCTTCCACCGCCTGCTGCTGAACTTCACCTGGTGGGTGAATCGCAAGGACGCCGAGGGTCACAACATCTTCGAGGGCGGCTTCCTCGGCCTCGACAACATCGGCGCCTTCGACCGCAGCGCGCCGCTGCCGGACGGCTGGCGACTGCAGCAGGCCGACGCGACCAGCTGGGTCGCGACGTTCGCCCTGAAGATGATGCGGATCGCGCTGGAGCTTGCCCGCCACGACCGCGTCTACGAGGATCTCGCCTGCAAGTTCCTGCTGCACTTCCTGGAGATCGCGAAGGCGATGACCTCGGTCGCGCACTCGGGTGTCGGTCTCTGGGACGAGGACGGCGAGTTCTACTTCGACGTGCTCGCCGACCCCGACGGTCGGACGCATCCGATGCGGATCTACTCGCTGGTCGGGCTGATTCCGCTGCTCGCGGTGGAGACGATCGAGCCCGAACTGCTGCAGGAGCTTCCGCACTTCGGCCGTCAGGTCGAGGGCGTGCTGGCAAGCCGACCGGACCTGTCGCACCTCGTGAGCCGATGGTCGGTGCGAGGGCACGGCGAGCGACGCCTGCTGTCGCTGCTTCGCGGTCACCGCATGAAGTGCCTGCTCCGGGTCGCGTTCGACGAGTCGCGCATGCTCTCGCCGCACGGCATCCGAAGCGTCAGCCGCGAGCATCTCCACGAGCCGTTCGAGATGAACTTCGCCGGTCGGGTGGTGCGGGTGGACTACGAGCCGGCCGAGAGTCGGACACGGGTCTTCGGCGGCAACTCGAACTGGCGGGGACCGGTGTGGTTCCCGCTGAACGTGCTGCTGCTCGAGGCGCTGCTCAAGTTCCACCACTACTACGGCGACGACTTCCGAATCGAGGTTCCGGTCGGGAGTGGTCGCCTGGTGAGCATCCTGGACGCGGCCGATCTCTTGCGGCGACGGCTGGTGTCGCTGTTCCTGCCCGACGCAGACGGACATCGCCCGATCTTCGGCGGCGATCCGCGGTTTCTGGAGCCGGCGTGGCGCGACCACCTGCCGTTCCCGGAGTACTTCTGCGGAGACACCGGCCGCGGGTGCGGCGCGATGCACCAGACCGGCTGGACCGGGCTCGTCGCGAAGCTGCTGGATCCGGAGAGCATTCTCGAAGCCCGGGCGGACCTGCTGCTCTGACCGCTGACCGCAGGATCGCTCTGCGGAGGGAACGACGACCTCCCGCTCGCGCCGAAGATTCGCGCCGACCACTCCAAAACCCGCCGTCCACCGCCAAAAAGCGGGACAGGCGACATTTTCGACATTGACCAAAAAGCGGGACCAAAAAGCGGGACAGGCGACATTTTCCGAGTCAAGGCCCCCGCAAGCCTCGCGATGGGAGAGACTTGCCGCCGTCCTCCGCCAAATTGTCGCCTGTCCCCATTTTGTGCGACCCTCCGCCGATTGCTGCTTCTCTCTGCTCGCTCTCTCCCGACCGCTCTCGTACCGTGACGGATTGGAAGTGCCGTTGCTTCCGTCCCTTGAGGATGCCGAGCCAGGCTCCAATTCAAATCGTGCTGAGGAGAGAGTCCCATGAGCACTGTGACGCCACCAACCGATGGACGATCGGTTCGTTCCGGAGGGCGGCTGACTGCGGTTGTCGCCACCGCGATGGTTCTTGCCGCGTTCGACACTGCCGGCGCCGGCGTGCTGGTCAAGTACCCGTTCAACAACAACAGCGACGGGAGCAACGGCTTTGCCGCGACGACGCTGGACACCGGGGTGCTGTCCGGTTCGGTGGTGACCGCCGGCAGCGGGCTCGGCCAGTACTCGGTCGGCACTGACAGTTGGAGCGGCTCGACACAGGTCCTGAAGACGGGCCCGGGAATCCTCATCTATGACGCGACCGCTTCCGACGCGATCGCCAACAACTGGTACTTCGACATCACCCTGACCCCGACCTCGGCCATGGACATCCGCTCGATCGAGGCGGATTGGAGTCGCGGAGGCAGTTCCGGGACTCGAGGATGGTTCGTACGGTCGAGCCTCGACTCGTACGCCAGCAACCTCTTCACGAATGAGACTCCCGACGGCACTCCGACGGGACTGCAGCACGCGGGCTTCAACGTGACGGGCTTCACGGGTCTCTCGACCGCGGTCACGTTCCGGTTCTACATCTACACCCCGCGGACCGGACGCTACATGGACTTCCAGAACATCCAATTCAACAGCCACGCCCTGGCGATGACGGTGCCTGGTGGGGCCGGCGTTGCGATGATCCCGCTGGCGTTCTCAGGCCTGCGGCGAGGTCGGCGTCGAGACTGACGCGTCACCCACCGAGCGTGACATGCACGAACCCGACACCGCCCCCGCCGTTTCCGCCCGGAGGCGGTGTCGTCTTCCAGCAACCTCGACCTGACCGCCGGGCCCACGCGGCCCTCGGAGCTGCGGCAAGGATGTCCGCCGCCGTCCACCGCCAAAAAGCGGGACAGGCGACATTTTCGACATTGACCGAGTCAACGCCCCTGCAAGCCTCGCGATGGGAGAGACTTGCCGCCGTCCACCGCCAAATTGTCGCCTGTCCCTCTTTTTTATGAGGCACGCACACCGAACCGCGGCCGCCCGTGACTCGAACAGTCACACGTCGCCGAGCCCGTGAGCAGGAGGTTTCTGGTCCCGGCGACGCGAGCCCTTCCGGCCCGCCGTGAACCGCATCGGCCGTGGTCATCGACCCCCGATCCGACCCCCCGCCCCTCGCCAGTCTCCCCGCGAGGGGCGGTCTCGTCTCAGGATCGCCGGTCAAACCGCGCGGGATGCCATGACCCACGATTCCCCATCGCGTCCCGTACCATGACCGCCCGGCGACGCCCCCCGAGGACCGTCGCCGCCCTCTGGTGAGGTGGCGGAGCGGTTGAACGCACCGGTCTTGAAAACCGGCGTGGCCTTCGGGTCACCGTGGGTTCGAATCCCACCCTCACCGTTACAGAGTCAGCGACGCGGCCCCCCTCAGTCGCCTTCGGCGACAGCTCCCCCGGAAACGGGGAGCGGAATCGACGCATTCCCCCGCCGCGTCCCGAATCGGGCGACGTCTCCACGCTCCATTTTCGAATCTCCATTCTCGACTCTCGACCACCCCCCCTACCCCCCACACGCGCCCCAGTTCGCCAGCAGCACGCCGAGGTCGCGGGCGTCGGTGACCGCGTCGTCGTTGAAGTCGCAGACGCTCGGCGGTCCCCAGTAGCCGAAGGTCGCCTCGAGGTCCTGCATGTCCACCACGCCGTCCATGGTGACGTCGCCGGGACACGGGGTGAAGGAGTCGTTCAGCGCGGCGAGCTGATCCTGCAGGCGCCGGCACGCCTGGAGCTTCAGCGGATGCCCGGCGAGATCGATCTCGGGGTCGCCGGTGTCCTTGAGGAGGTTGAACGGCGCGTTGTCGATGCCGCGACCGAAGAGGTCGTCGGCGTGCGGGCACTCCGCGAGGTCGTAGAACTCCAGCGGGAAACCCGTCACCACGCCCGCGCAGGTGATCGTGGTCGAGATCAGCTTGTACCGACCGTCGGTGATCGCCTGCTGCGCGGGCCAGAGGATCGTGGTGACGTTCACGTCGGGCAGATCGGCCTCGACGAGTTCGCAGCATGTCCAGTAGCCGCCCTCGCCGTTCTCGTCGGGGCCGTACCAGACCCCGCCCTCGAGTTGGCAGATGAACTCGCTGCTCAGGAAGGTGTCGGTGCAGATGCCGCTCACCACGCAGGCCCCGCAGGTCTCCTTGTCGTTCACCGCCTCGACCAGCAGGCTCGGGGCGAAATACTCGGTGAAGTTGTGGTCCCGGGCCGACGGGGCCGCGGGATCGGCGAGATACGCGATCATCCCGTGGCTGTCGATCTCCCGGCCCACGGGGACGGCGTCGCGGACGTCGATGCCCGCCGCCTCGCCCCAGAGCTCGAAGAGATCCACGATGTTGACCATGTGATCGACCGCCCGCCCCGGATCGGTGGTCGGACCGCCCGCCATGACCAGCGGCACGCAGACGCCGGTCTGGTACGGGCTGGCCTTGGAACGCAGCGGGTTGAACGGGTACTTCACCGATGTCAGGTACGACCCGTTGTCGCCGACCACCACGATGATCGTGTCCGGCGCGGTGATCGAGATCGAGTCGTCCTCACCCTCGATCGCGAGACCGGTCTCCACCAGCACGCGACGAATCTGAGTGTCGAGGTTCTCGATGGTGCGATCGGAGACCTGCCGCGCGACCGTCTCCGCGAGCACCGGATCGTCCGCAAGATCCTGTTGCGTGCCGCAGGCGTACGGGAGCAGCTCCGGCCACGGCGTGTTCACGGTGTCCGCGGGCGGCTGCTGCCAGGGGACATGGTCGCCGGAGAACGAGACGGTGCACATCCACCGGGCGTCCGGATCGCGTCGCTGCCGCTTCCGTTGCTCGCCGATGAAGGCGATCGCGAGATCGGCGTCGTCCACGTCCATGTGCTCGCGGGCGTACTCGTCGTAGATCACCTCGGCGCCGAGGTTGATCGTCCGCGGCCAGACATACGAGCCGTTCCAGAGCTCGAAGTCGACGCTCGACGGATCGGCGTCGGCACACCGCCCGATCGGGGCTCCGGCATCATCGACCAGCGGCACCCCGCCCGCGGCGATGCACTCGAGCGCATCGACCTCGTCCGCGCAGGTGCCGTCGGCGAAGGCGCAGGCACAGATCGCCGGGGAGTTGGTCTCGGCATCGACCGGGAACCCGCAGGAGTAGAGCGGCGTGTCCGCCTTGGTCAGCTGGCCGCCGAGGGTGAAGTCGATTCCCGGCGGCGAGCCGTAGAGCGTTCCGTTGAAGTGGGTGAAGCCGACCGAGGCCGGGGCCGCGTAGCCGGCGGGGTTGTTCGACTCGTCGGCGAGGTGGAACTTCCCGAAGAGCGCGGTGGCGTAGCCGGCGGGCTCGAGCAGCCGCGGCGTCGTCGCCTCGTACGGCGAGCACTGCGACTGCGGAAGCGTCTCGTTCGGGATGAGCGGCGTGCCGACGCCCGTCCGGCTCGGATAGCGGCCGGTGAAGAAACCGATCCGGCTCGGCGTGCACTCGGGCATCGCCCAGCAGTTGGTGAAGTTGACGCCCTGCGCGGCGATCGCGTCGATGGTCGGTGTGTCGGGGATCGGCTGGAAGCCCGCCGCCGCCGGATTCGACACCCGCAACTGATCGGCCCCGACGTCATCGAGGATCACGAACAGCACGTTGTAGCGGGTGCCATCGAGCCTCGTCGCCGCCCGCCCGGCCTCGGACGCGCCCCCCACCGAGGTCACGGTCGCCATCGCCGCGCCGACCAGGGCGACCCCCACCCGCCCGAGGCCTGCACCACGACTCGCCCCCCGGCCGAATCCACGATCAACGCCGTCACAGCCCATCCGCATCGTTCTCGCCTCCGAGATCGAGCGCCGCAGGGGAAGGACCGACCTCGGCACCCGTGCGCCGAGACGACCCCTGAGATCCACGCGGCGTCGATCGGCACGAGAGTAGCACCGGCGAGCCCGGCCACCACATGAATTCTGCGCCCCGCGGGCACACGGCGAGCGTCCGTCCCCCGATCGGTGGACGGGACTCCCGTCGGCCTCGCTCCCGCGTCCCGGAACCCGCCGGGCGCTCCCCCCGGGCGGTCAATCGAAGCGGGCGATCACGATCGTGCAGTCGTCGTCGAGCGGGCGGCCGTCGGCGAACCCGGTGATGTGATCGAAGAGCCGATCGACCTGCTCGTCCGGCGGAAGATCGCGGA
>JAUIHC010000155.1 GCA_030432455.1 Phycisphaerae bacterium
GTCCGATGAGCGTGCCGCGGGCGTCGAAGGCTTCCAGTCGTCCGCCGTCCGGAATCTGGACGAGCTGCGCGAACGCGCGGTTCTGCGGCGTCGGGATGACAAGCACCGCGAGGATCGCGACGATCACGAAGAGCGCCGCCGCGAGAAGACCGGCGCCGGGAAGCAGCGACGCACCACCGGGTCCGCTGCGACGACGACGCGGGGCGGGGCGGTCGGGACGAGGACGGGCCTCGGCGATCGGATCGGCGCCCGCGGGGGCGATCGCACCGTCGATGCGGCCCGCGACGGCGGGGGACTCCGATGCGATCGCGTCGAGCAGTCGGTCGCGTCCGGCGCGGGCGGCGTCGGCGTTGTCCGCGTGCCAGTCGCGAAGAAGACGATCGAGATCGAGATCGTGGTCGTCGGCGGGTCGTCGGGAGTCGGTCATCGGGAGTCCTCCGGCGCGTGGTCGCGGAGCTGGTCGGCGAGGTGGGATCGAGCGCGGCCGAGCAGCTTGTAGAAGCCGCTGCGGGAGATGCCGAGCGTCCGACGCGCCGCCGAGACGGGATCGTGTTCGAGGTAGTGAAGGTGGATGGCGAGGCGTTCGTCGTCGGGCAGCCGATCGAGGGCCGACTCGAGGGCCGCGAATCGCTCGCGTCGTTCGAGATCGACTTCGGGCGGATCCGACGGCGAGACGCCGCCGTGGGTGTGGGTGGCCGCGGTCATCGCCGCCCCCTCGTGCTTGAGACGCCGAGCCAGGGCCCGGCGGCGTTCGCGGACGACGTAACCCGCGATGGTGCAGAGCCAGGCGGCGAGTCGAGTGCAGTCGTGCACGTCGTGAAGCTTGCGATAGGCACGGATGAAGACCTCCTGGGTCGCGTCCTCGGCCTCGGTGCGCGACCCGCTCGGTCCACCGGGGCCGTGACGACGACAGACCGACAGCACGAGGGGTGCGTGCCGGTCGTGGATCCGCCCGAAGGCGTCGTGATCCCCCGACCGGACGAGGTCCAGGTCATGGCAGTCGTTCGTCGTCACTGCAGTGGTCATGGCCGGTCTCCGGACGCAGTCTCCACGAACCACCCGAAAAATGGGGACAGGCGAACATTTCCGGCGGGGAAGGAGCGCAAGCCTCTGCGTGGCAGATGCTTGCCCGATTCAGGCCGAAAAATGTCGCCTGTCCCGATTTTGGGCGGGAACTGGCGGTATTCGGGCGGTGGGTGGTCGGGCCGACTGAAGACGACGCGGGCGGCATCCTTGGATGCCGCCCGCGTCGTCGTTCAAGATGTCGGCGTCGATGTCGACTCAGGGGCAGGGACCCCACGCCCCGAGCAGCAGCCCGAGGTCGCCGCCGTCCACGGTGCCGGATCCGTCGAGGTCCGCGAAGGCGTCGGCCGTGCCGAACGCGCCGAGCATGAGACCAAGATCCGCACCCGCGACCTGTCCGTCGCCATCGAGGTCGCCCGTGCAGGGAGACTCCGAGCACGGCCCGAGATCGTCGGTCGAGACGTCACCGTTGGTGAGCTGCTCGAGCGAGACCCGGATGAACCGCATCGTGTTGTAGCCGTCGGCCTCGTAGAAGATCCCGACCTCGCCGCACGGATCCAGCACCACCATCTGGCTGTACGCGAAGCCGCCGGGCACGACGGTGACCGGATCACCCCAGGTCTCGCCGCCGTCCTCGGAGATCACCACCGAGCCGTTGGACCGCGAGGTCTCGCTCCACGGACCGCAGTAGAGGAGTCGGCTGGTGTCGAAACCCTCGTCGGTCGCCTGGTACAGGATGATCGATCCCATGCAGTGGGGCGAGACGAGTTCGTCATCGACCCGGAACGGACCGAACGTCACACCACCGTCCACCGACCGCGCCTGCTCGCGACGCTTGGTGCTGCCGAAGGTGCGGGTGTTGGCGAGGATCGTCCCGTCCTCGAGCTCCTCGATCGAGATCTCGTCCGCCGTCCCGCCGTCGGGGCCGTTGTCCACGAGCTCGCCCATGGTCCACGTCTCGCCGCCGTCGTCGGAGTGGACGGTGTATCCCCGCATGCTGCCGACCGGTCCCTGACGAAGCATGAACACCAGCCGCCCGGCGTGCTCGCCGCGCTGGAGTTGGATGCCGACGCCAGGGCTGCCCGCGAAGTTGACGTTCTCGCGCCGGAAGATGGTCGTGACGTCGAGCGGCTCCGTCCAGGTCGCGCCGTCGTCGTCCGACCACATCAGCCAGTTGTGCGAACTGTTCGGTCCGTAGCCCGAGGACACGCAGGACGTGTGGCACCCCTGCGGGAACGACATGTAATGGAGATAGATGCGACCGGCATGCGGGCCTTCCCGCACCACCACCGGAAGGGGGTCGTTGAGCGAATCGCCGCCCTGGTCGTCGAGCAGCTGAAGCGGTCCCCAGGTGTCACCTCCGTCGAACGATCGCTTCAGCACGATGTCGTTCTGCGCGTGGTCGCCGCCGAAGCGGGCTTCGGCGAAGGCGAGAAGGGTGCCGTCGTCGAGCTGCACGATCGAGGGAATGCGGATGTTGGGGTACCCGTCGGTGCCGACCTCGAAGACGATCGACGACGGGGGGGGCGGCGGCGGCGTCTCGAGGTCGTACTTCGTCGCCAGATGGTTCTCGACGAGGGACAGGTTCTTCGCGTCGAGGGCCTCGTCGTAGTAGAGGATCTCGCAGACGCCGCCGATCAGGGCGTTGGTGACCGAGTACCGGGCCCCGACGATCATGCCGACCATGTTCGAGAGGCCGACCGCACCGTCGCCGACGAGCTCGCCGTTGATCCGAATCGACTGCGCCTCCGGCGTGAGGGTCATGGTGACCAACTGCAGGTAGCCGCTGCCGATCGTCGGACCGAGCACCGTGCCGGTCCCCGTATAGAGGTTCCAGACGCCGGGGGAGGCGGACTGGCCGGTGAGCAGGGCGTTGCGACCGCCGGAGGAACTGGAGTCGAAGACGTAGCCGCCGTTGGCGGCATCGACCCGAACGACCGCGAAGATCGTTCGCGGCTCGCTGACCGTTCCGAACTCGGTGGAGGCCGCCCAGATGTAGTCGTCGCCGTCGAACTCGACCGCCGGCATGCCGTTGCCGGTGTCGTGTCGGAGCACGGGCCGCCGATCGACGTCGCGGTTCACCCGGGTGAGATCGTGGCCGTTAACGCTTGAATCGCCCCAGACCGAGACGATCGTGCCGTCTGCGGGAAGTGTGGATTCGAGGTTGATGCCCGACTCCGGCCGATACCACGCGTGAAGACCGGGGTACGACGCGTTGGGCGACCCGCCCTTCTCGAGGATCGACTGGGCCAGACCCGGGGAGGTCGCCATCAGGGCGACCAGTCCGCCGACGAAACAGATGTTCTGCATGGTGGCGACAGTAGTCGAGCCCTCCACCTCCCGCCAACGAAATTCGCGCGTCTCGACGCAATCGCGGACAGTTCCCGGGCGTCGGCCCGTTAGGATCGAGCCATGATGGAACTGCTGTGGTTGCTGGGCGGCATCCTCCTCGGAGCCGTGATCGCGGGCCTCGCGATGCTGGTGCGGTCGGGGCGTCGCCTCGCCGACCTGCAGACCCGACTCTCCGCCGAAGAGGCGACCGTCTCGGCCCTCCGGGTGACCGTCGAGAACGACGAACGTCGGGTCCGGGAATCCGAAGCCCGCCTCGATGCGATCGGTCAGGAACGCGACGAGGCCCGGCGTCTGGCCGAGGAGGCTCGCGTCGAGACCGCCCGCATCGACGCCGACCTTCGGGTCGCGCGGGAGAAGCACGAGGAGTTCGTCCGCGGCGCCGAGGACGCTCGGAAGAAGCTCGAGGAGATGTTCAAGGCCCTCGCCGCCGACGTGCTGCAGGCGAATCAGAAGCAGTTCATCGAGTCGGCGACCGCCCACTTCGAGAAGGCGCAGAAGCAGATCGGCGGACACCTCGGCGAACGACACGTCCAGCTCGAGGAGATGCTCAAGCCCTTCCGCGAGCAGATCTCGAAGCAGCAGGAGATGCTCCAGCAGCTCGAGGTGAAGCGGGAGAAGGCGTACACCTCCATCGAGGAGCATGTGCAGCGGATCGCCGAGAGTCACCAGTCACTGCGTCAGGAGACCGGGCGGCTCGTGACCGCGCTCCGCCGACCCGAGCAGCGGGGTCGCTGGGGCGAGATGCAGCTTCGCAACATCGTCGAACTCGCGGGCATGACCGAGCATTGCGACTTCGCCGAGCAGGTGACGGTGACCACCGACGAGAACGAGCGACTTCGACCGGACATGGTCGTGAACCTGCCCGGGGGCGGGACGATCGTGGTCGATTCCAAGGTCGCCCTCGATGCGTACCTCGACGCGATCGAGAGCGATGACGACACCAAGCGTCGTGAGATGATGGCCCGCCACGCCACCGCGGTCGAGACGCATGTGAAGGGGCTTGCGGACAAGCGGTACTGGAAGCAGTTCGATCGCACACCCAGGGTCGTCGTCATGTTCCTGCCGATCGAGAGCGGCTTCACCGCGGCCCTCGAACACAAGCCCGATCTGCAGATGAAGGCGATGGAGAGCCACGTGCTCATCGCCACCCCGACCCTGCTGGTGGGCCTGCTGCGGTCCGTCGCCTTCGGCTGGCAGCAGGAGGACGTGGCCGTGAACGCCCGCGAGATCCAGCGGGCCGGTGCCGCGGTCTACGACCAGCTCGCGAAGTTCACCGCCCATTTCGCCAAGGTCGGTGACCGACTTCGTCAGGGAACCGAGGCGTACAACCGTGCGGTCGGCTCGCTGGAGTCGCGGCTGCTGCCCGCGGCTCGGAAGATCAAGGCGCTCGGCGGCACCGGGGTGGACGACATCACCGAACCGGCCGGCGTCGAGATCGAGACGCGATCGGTCATCAAGGACGAACTGCTGCTCACCGGGGAACAGACCGGCACCGACGATCGCCAGACCCTGCTCGATGGCGATGCGGCGCCCGAACCGGCCTCGAGCTCGAACCTGCCGTCGTGAGACCGGCGACTCGTTCGAGCCGGGACGCCCGCATCAGTCGCCCGGCAGGAGTTCCGACATCCAGCTCGCGTAGCTCTCGCGGCTTCGGCTGGAGACGAGGATCTTCCCGCCGGTCGAGCCGCCGTTGAAGCGGAGCACCACGCCCTCGCCGCTCTTGGCGCTGCCGACCACCTTGCCGAGCAGTCCGCCGCTCTGACCGGTCGAGAGCGATGCCTTCATCTGAAGGTGCGTCGGCCAGGCGACCGCGTGTCCGCTGTCCACGATGAGATCCTCGCCGGGCTTCACGGTGAGCTCGTGCACCGCGCCCACGCAGGAGAGGCACACGTGCCCGGTGCCGCTGAGCGTCATCATGAAGAAGCCGCCGGTCCCGCCGACCAGCGACGCCCCGATGCTCTTGTTCCGCTCGGTCTTCATCTCGAGACTCGGCTCGCAGGCGAGAAACGCCCCGTCGGCGAGCATCCACGACTCGTCGTCGAGTTCCAGCACCCGCACCTCGCCGGGGTGCCGCGGGGCGAGCATGACGACGCCCGGCCCCCGGGTGGCGGTGATCTCCTGCATGAAGAACGACTCGCCGGTGGTCGCCGATCGGATGAGCGACTTCAGCATCCCGCCGCGAGCCTTTCCGATGAGGTCGATCGTGTCACTCATGGCGGCCATCGCGTCCCGCTCGGCGATGAGCGTCTCGCCCTGGGCGAGTTCGGCTCGGACGAAGGGATCGGTGGTGCCGTCGATCGAGAAGAGGGCCATGTGATGCTCCTGCAACGGGTGTTGGATGAACGGAATCAGCGATCGAGTTCGGGAGCCGGAACGACCGAGGTCCGTTCCCGAGCGACTGGGGATCAACGGTGGAGAACCCTGTCCTGCCAAGCCGGAAAGGGCGACGAACCCCGACTCCTCGGGGGTCGGGGTTCGTCATTATGTCACCTTGAGGTTTCCGGACCACGTCGGTGGATCGTGCACAACCTGTGGGGAGGTCGGCGACGAGTCAGCGGGTGTCGCGGCCTTGGTCGGCAGCGGTCGCGGTGTCGGCCTTCGCCGCGGTTCGACCGGCGGCGGCCCCGTCGGACGCTCGAGAGGCACCGCCACCACCGGCGGCACCGGGCCGAGCCTTCGCACCCGACGCCTTCCCGGCACCCCCGCCTGAGGACCCGGCCCACCGGGATCCCCCTCGACCGCCGGTACCGTCCGCGGGCATCTCCAGATCCCGAACGACCTCGCCGGGGCTCGGTCGTCGAAGCAGCACGCTCTCGCCTTCGGCGAGCCCGTCGAGCACTTCGACCGACATCTCGCTCGACCGGCCGATCGTCACCTGCCGGGCCGCGAAGCCCGGGCCCTCGGGGACGTAGACGTACGCGAGCGGACCCTTGCGGAACACGGCCTGGATCGGCACGCTCACCGCGTCATCGACGCGACCGAGCTTGATGTCGCCGCGGCAGCGCATCGACGGCTTGAGTCCGAGTTCGGGCGGTGCTTCGAGCAGGACCCGCACCGTGTAGTCGCGACGGTTCGGATCGCGCCAGCCGCCGCTCTCGGCGAGCACGCTGACCCCAAGCACCGAGCCGGTGACCGGCTGGTTGGGGCTCGAATCGCTGAAGACCACCGCTTCCTGTCCCTCGCGGACCCGCCCGCTGAGCGCCTCGCCGACCTTGAGGTTCGCGATCATGCGACTCGTGTCGGGGAGGATCATCACCAGCTCGTTCTGACGAAGCTCGGTGCCGACCTGCGGGGGCGGCTCGTTGTCGCGACCGCGACGCTCACCGCCCAGACTCGACGCGTAGACGACGAGGCCGTCGTTGGGCGCCGTGATCACGCACGCCTTGAGCTGCTCGCGGAGATCCTCGAGCCGTTCCCGCGCCGTCTGCAGCTTGAAGCGGGCGCTCTCGACATCGGCTTCGATGCGGACGATCTCCGCCTCGTGCCGCTGCCGGACCCGGCCCTTCTCGGCAGTGGACTGCTCGACCGCGGAGACCTTCTCGGCCTCCTCCTGCTTGATCGTGTAGGTCTCGTAGACCTGCTTGGCGAGGCCGGCCTCCTTGAGCGCGGCCTCGGCCTCGATGAGCCGGATGCGGTCCTGCTCGTACTCGTCGAAGGAGATGAAGCCCTGATCGACAAGACTCTTCGCGTCCTCGAACCGCTTCTTCAGGCGGTCCCGCTCGATGGTGCCCCTCTCGATGGCGAGGTCGAGCGACTGCCGCTTGGAGACGACATCGCCCTCCTGCCACGCCTGCAGGTCGAG
>JAUIHC010000156.1 GCA_030432455.1 Phycisphaerae bacterium
GGCCGGACACCCCAACGAGACGAAGCCTGACGGCCTGCGGAATCTCCCGTTCACGCTGCACATGGGCGGTGAGGACGGGGCGTACAAGCGGAACGAGATCGCCCGGAACTGGAAGACGATGCTCGCGGACCTCGCCGCCGCCGACGACGGTGGCTACCCGCACGAGGTCGTCATCCACGAGGGCAAGGGCCACTGGATGGATCGCGAGGACGCGGTCGCGGTGCCGTGGATGGCGCAGCACCGCCGCGACCTGCGGCCCGAGCGCATCGTCTGGCTGCAGGACGATGTCACCCATCCGCGGTTCTACTGGCTCGCCGTGGACGAGCCGAAGGCCCGCGAACGGATCGTCGTCGAACGGAACGGCAACACCGTGACGATCCTCGAAGGCGCCGAACGCGGCCTGCGGATCCGCGTCGATGACGAGATGTTCGACCTCGACCAGCCGATCGTCGTGAAGCGCGGCGACGAGGTCGTCTTCGAGGGCGTCGTCCCGAGGACCATCGAGACGATCGCGGCCACCCTCGCCGAACGCGGCGACCCGACCGGCGTCTTCACCGGCGAGATCGTGGTGCCGGGCGTGAAGTAGCCGACGACGCAGTCGGATGGAATGAACCACAGAGTCACAGAGGGCCGGAGACAGGTGACCGAGAGCCGGAGGAGCAGCTTCATGTGGCAAGCGGTCGGCATCGATCAGGGTGTGATCGACGGACGCCGTCCTCACACCCTCTGTGCCCTCTGTGCCTCTGTGGTCAGTCCGCCCGGCGCAGCAACGGCCGCACCGCGAGCATGCCGACGATCGACGCGGCGCTCGCGGCGACCGGGCGCCAGTCCTCGATCGCGGCGCTGGCGACGAGCCAGACTCCGAGCCCGATCGACACCAGCGGCGGAATCGGGAAGAGTGGCATGCGGAACGGCCGGGGTTCGTCGGGCCGCCGCAGCCGGTAGAGGATGGCGGACAGCATCGTCAACGCCACCGCGATCGTCACCAGGACGCCGACATACTCGAGCAACGCCTTGAGGCCGGTGATCCAGACCAACGCGATCGACGCGAGAATCTGTGCCGCGATCGCGAAGGTTGGGGCGCCGCGGCGGTTGAGGCGTCCCGCCGCCTTCGGGAGTTCGCCCTTCCAAGCCATCGCCGCGATCACCCGCCCGCAGGTCATGATCGCGACCGAGAGCGTCGAGGCGAGCAGCAGGACGATCGAGCCGGTCACCATCCGTCCGCCCACGGGGCCGAGCAGGCGGTCCGCGACCACGGCGCCGATGCTCGTCATGGGCTGGAGCTCGCCGCCGGGGCCCAGCTCCACCATCGCCGCCGGCGGCACCACCCGCAGGTAGACGAGGTTCACCAGCAGGTAGAGCGTGCCGACCAGCACCACGCTGCCCACGATCGCGAGCGGCACGTTGCGGCCCGGACGGCGCACCTCGCCCGCGACATCGGCGGCGTTGGACCAGCCGAGGTAGGCGAAGGTGATCGCGACGACCGCGGCGCCGATCGCGCCGGAGAGAAGCGGCGGGGCGGGAGCGGTGCGGAGGTGGGCGTCGATCGCCTCGGGCGAGGCGGCGGCGGGAACGGTCGCGAGCACCGATGACGGCGCGATCTCGCGGGCGGCCTCGATGATCGCGGCGGCGGGTACGAACGGTTCGGTCGTCACGAGGAATCCCGCCGCGATCAGGAGCACGACCACCGCCACCTTGAGGACCACCAGCGCATCGTTGAGCCGCGTGCCGCCGAGGACGGTGGCGGCGTGGATTCCGCCGAGTCCGAGGAGCAGCACCGTCGCCGCGACCCTCGGATCGACCGCGGGTGCGAGCGACTGGAGGTACGCACCCGCGATGAGGGCGACCGCCGCCATCGACGCGAGGTAGCCGATGAGCAGGGTGATCATGCCGTTGAGATAGCCGACCGTCGGGCCGAGCATCTCGTGGACCGCGATGTACTGGGCGCTCGCCCGCGGACGCATCGCGGCGATTTCGGACAGGGTCAGGGCCCCGGCGAGGGCGATGACCGCGGCGACGACCCACGCCACGAGGATGTTCGCGGGCGAGACGAGTACCGCTCCGATCTGGCCGGTGACCGCGAAGATCCCCGAACCGATCATCGAGGCGACGCAGATGCCGAGGGCGCTCGGGGCGGTGATGACGCGGGGCTGCTCGCGGGATCCGGCGAATTCCTGAGGCTGGTCGATCATGCGGGAACGCTACCGTGTGCCGCGTCGATGTCGCTGTCTCCCGATCACGCCCCGTCGCCCCTCGCGAGTCCGTCACGGTTCGACCGGCTGCCCTCCGGTCGCCTCGGCGTGCTGGTGGTCGCGGTGGCGTTCTACGCGCTGTTCAGCCTGGTCTGGACGCTCGCCCATGAACTGAGCGACCTGCGGGCGGTCCGCCTTCCGCTGACCTTTGCGTGGGAGGCGGACATTCCGTTCCAGGCGTGGATCCTGCCGCTGTACTTCTCCCTCGATGTCGCGGTGATCGGGCTGCCGGTCGTCTTCCGGAACGCCCGCGAGGCGGCGCCGCCGATGGGGTTGTTCCTGCTGCAGGTCGTGATCGCGGCCCCGTTCTTCGTCCTGCTCCCGATCGAGAACGCCTACGCCAACGACATGCCGACCGGCGTCTGGGGCGCGTACCTCTTCGAACCCCTCGGCATGAAGAACGTCTCGCAGTGGAACCAGACGCCATCGCTGCACGTGACCTACTCGCTCGGCGTCGCCACCGTCATCGCTCGACGATTCGGCGGTCCGCACCGTCGATGGGTGACGCCGGCCGCGTTCGCATGGGCGATTCCGGTCTCGATGAGCACGATGCTGGTGCACGAGCACCACGTCATCTGCGTGGTGGGGGGGCTGCTGCTGTACCTCTTCACGGTCCCACTGCTGGCGATGTGGTCGTCGAGGTTGGGACTCGACGTCACGGGCCGGGCGCGGGGGTGATCGCCGGCGAGGTTCCGGCGTCGCAGGCGGCCGGGGACGGGCGGCGTTCCCGGCTCGTCAGGAGATCAGGTCCTTCACGACGGTGCCGTGCACGTCGGTGAGCCGGTAGTCGCGGCCCTGGTGCCGGTAGGTCAGCTTCTCGTGATCGATGCCGAGCTGGTGCAGCATGGTCGCGTGAAGGTCGTGCACGTGGACCGGGTTCTCGACGATGTTGTACGAATAGTCGTCGGTCTTCCCGTACGAGACGCCCGGCTTCACGCCGCCGCCGGCCATCCACACCGTGAAGCAGCGGGGGTGGTGATCGCGACCGTAGTTGTCGCGGGCGAGCCGTCCCTGGCAGTAGACGGTGCGTCCGAACTCGCCCGCCCACAGCACCAGCGTGTCCTCGAGCAGCCCACGCTGCTTGAGATCCCTGAGCAGCGCCGCCTGCGGCTGATCGACCGCCCCGGCCTGGGCACGGATCTCGTTGGGCAGGTTGCCGTGCTGGTCCCAGCCCCGCATGTAGAGCTGCACGAAGCGGACGCCACGCTCGCTCAGGCGGCGAGCCAGCAGGCAGTTGGCCGCGAACGAGCCGGGCGTGTTCACGTCCGGCCCGTACATCTGAAGCGTGGACTCCGATTCGTCGCTGAAGTCGGTGAGCTCGGGTACCGACATCTGCATCCGGTACGCCATCTCGTACTGGGCGATGCGGGCGTTGACCTCGGGGTCGAGGGTCTCGGCGAACTCCTCCTCGTTGAGCTTGGCGGCGAGGTCGAGCATGCGTCGGCGATCCTCGCGGCTCACGCCGTCGGGATCACGCAGGTGCAGGACGGCGTCGCGACCGGCCCGGAGCTTGCAGCCCTGATGCTCGCTCGGCAGGAATCCGCTGCCCCAGAACCGGGCGGAGAGGGCCTGCATGTTGCCGATGCCCTGCGTGATCATCACCACGAAGGTCGGCAGGTCGTCGTTCATGCTCCCGAGCCCGTAGCTCATCCACGAGCCGAAGCACGGCCGGCCGGGAATCTCGCTTCCGGTCTGGAAGAAGGTGATGCCGGGCTCGTGGTTGATCGCCGAGGTCTGCATCGAGTTGATGAAGCAGATCTCCTTGGCCATCGCGCCGGTGTGCGGGAGCAGTTCGGACAGCATGACGCCGTCCTCGTTGTTCTCGTGCCGGTTGAAACGGAACATCGTCGGGGCGACGGGGAATCTCGCCTGCCCGCTGGTCATCGTGGTGATCCGCTGGCCGTTGCGGATCGACTCGGGCAGGTCCTCGTCGAACCGCTCGTGGAGGGCGGGCTTGTAGTCGTAGAGGTCGAGCTGGCTCGGCGCGCCCTCCATGTGCATGTAGATGACCCGCTTGGCCTTGGGAGCGTGGTGCGGGATCGACGCGAGGATCCGATCGACCTCCTCGACGCGGGTGCCGGCGAACGCGGGCCGGCCGCCTCCGAGCATGCTGCCGAGTGCCGTCGCGCCCATGCCTCCGAGCAGACCACCCGCGACATCGCCGAAGAACCGACGGCGGGTCAGGTTGCGGAGATAGGCCTCGAGCGGGTCATGGCTCTCTTCACGAATCTTCGGTTCCGACATCTCGGGCTCCAGAAGGTGCTCTCCGAGGATATCGAGTCGCGATCACGAACGGCGAGCAAAGTGGCCGGTGGGGCCCGGAAAGCTCTGGCCCGGTGCGGGTGGGCCTCAACTCGGACTCGACCCCAGTGTTGGAATCCGTCCGTGCGTGGCCTCCCTGCGACGACGGCGAAGCCGAGTCGCAGGAGCCGCGCCGACCGTGATCTGGAAAGCCAGGCAGCCCGAAGGGCTGCCGCAGCGCTCAAACTAATCCCGGTTCCAGTGCACGAAGATCGACTCCTCGTCGCCGGACTTGACCGTGATTCTCGGGACCTTCCTGTCCAGGCGTCCGATCACCCAGCCGTCGGTGATCATCGCCTCGAGCGCCTGCACGCAGAGCTGCTGAGGCCCGGCGATCCCGCCCTGGCCGCCGTAGAGCCGGGCGATCCGCTGCATGACGCGGTCGATCCGGCCGTCCTCCTCGATGGCCTCGATGAGGGCGAGGAACCAGCCTCCCAGGGGAAGCGTCCGTTCGCCTCTGACCAGGCACTCGCGTCGCTCGATCCTGCCGTCGAGATAGACCGGCATCGTCCGGCGTTCGGCGTTGCGGGTCGCGGTCTTGTAGACGTTGAAGCGGTTGACCTGCCACTCGCTCGCGCCTTCGGTGAGCATCGACTGCACCTGCTTGAGCGTGCCCGGATCGAAGCTGCCCGCCGTCGCGTGCACCGGACTGTCGGTCGTGAATCCGCCCTGGGCGAGCCATCGCCACGCGGCGTCGGGCTTGAGCCGGAGACCCGATTCGTCGGCGATGCGGGCGCAGTGGTCCTGAAGGTCGGTGAACTGGCCGTTCGCCGCGTACCAGAAGTCGGCGAACTTGATGTGCTGCTTCACGCGTCGAAGCTGCTGTTCGCTCACGCTGGTGCACAGCCAGTCGCGGTCCTCGGCGTTCGGGCGATCGAGCAGCTCGACCAGCGTGTATCCGACCTCGCGGGCCCCGGTGTGCGCGAGCGTGAGTCCTGCGGCGAGGATCGGGTCGGCGAAGCCGAGCGACTCGCCGACCAGAAACCAGTTCTCGCCGTGCCCCCGCGAGGCGGTGAACGACCAGTCCTTCGTCGCCTCGACCATGCCGCGAGATCGGGCGTTCCGCGTCAGCGTCGCGACCCGCTCGTCGTTGGCCAGCGCCTCGTGATAGACCTCCTCGACCGACTTGCCGAGGCTCTTGTAGTGCTCGGCGGGCACGATGTATCCGATCGAGGTCCGGGTCGGCCCGATCGGGATGAACCAGATCCAGCCCGCCGCCTGACTGAGCACCTGCACCCGGGTGCCGCCGGTGCCGATCTCGACCGCCCAGTCGGCGTCCTCCCAGTAGTCCCAGAAGGCGACGTTCTGAAGGTTGGTCTCGGGTCGGGTCTCGACGCCCATCGCCCGCCGGAGGATGCCCGCGTGCCCGCTGGCATCGATGTACCAGTTCGCGGTGATCGTGCGGCCGTCGGCCAGACGCAGGCCATCGACCCGATCGCCGTCGCGGAGCACCTCGCGAACCAGCGTCTCCTCGTGCACCACCGCCCCCAGCGACTCGGCGTGACGGAGGAGGATGTCGTCGTAGATCGCACGATCCACCTGGAACGCCGTCTGGCGACGCGGTCCGCCGTAGGGCATCGGCCGCTCGATCGTGTCCACGACCATCGGATCGATGAAGTCGAAGTCCCAGAGTTCAGGGGTGCGACCCCAGCGGTAGGTCGCGCCGACCTTCAGCGGGAAGCCCGCCCGCTCGACCGCGTCCCAGGCCCCGATCTCGTCGAGAATGGCGCCGATCGCGGGGAGCTGGCTCTCGCCGACGTGGTCGCGGGGGAACGCCTCCTTCTCCAGGATCACGATGCGCGAGGTGGGGCGGTAGGTGAGGATCACCGACGCGAGCGTGGCGCCCGCGGGGCCGCCGCCGATGATGGCGACGTCCACGGGGTCGGATGCGGATGCGGGATCGATGGGATCGATGAGCGGCTGCACCATGGACGGTCTCGCTGGGGGGTGTCTCGCGGGTCTGATCGTCGAATGCGGTCTCTGTCGCGGGCGCGACCGGCGTCGCGACGGCGGTTCCCTGATTCCGGGGGAATGACGAAAACCAAAATACCGGTCGATTCCCGATTTGAAACGCAAAAACACGGAACCCCGGCATCGAGGATGCCGGGGTCCGGGGTCGGTGTTCCGGGTTCGGGGGGCGTGATCGGGGGGATCAGTCCTTCACGATCGCCGCGTCGCTCGACAGGACCGCGTTGGCGATCATCGTCCAGGCCGCGAGTTCCTCGGCGTCGATCTGCGTCGGCGCCGGCACCTCGCCGACCATGAGCAGGGACTCAGCGGCGGCGCGGTTCTCGCGGTAGCGCGATCGGAAATCGGCCAGCGTCTCGATCGCCGCCGGTCGGATCGCGTCCGGGACCGGGTGTCCCGTGACGACCCGGAACATCCGATCGAGCCGATCCTCGTCGCCAGACTGCGGCTGTTCCGTCAGCACCCGGGCGGCGAGCATCTTCGCCGCCTCCACGAACTGCGGATCGTTCCAGAGGACCAACGCCTGCAGCGGGGTGTTGGTCGCGAGCCGGCGGACGTTGCAGTACTCGCGGGT
>JAUIHC010000157.1 GCA_030432455.1 Phycisphaerae bacterium
AGATCCACCGGGTGGCGACCGTCCACCGGCGGCGGGTCGATCGGCCCGAGACTGCCCACGCGACGGAGAAGATCGACGAATCGCCCCCCGCCCGACCGCGTGAAGGCCGCCTCTTCGGGCGTCTCCGCGAGATGGGTCGAGACGGGCAGGCCGCTCGCCGCGGCCGCGGCGAAGACGGAGGCGGCGCAGGAATACGGGGCGTGCGGCGACAGGCCCACACGGCCGAGGGGGAAGGACCGGGCCACCTCGGTCAGGTCGGTGATCGCTCTCAGCCCGGCCGCCTCCCGGCGGCCGATCCCGAAGACCTCGATGAACGACGTTCCGGCGAGCCGACTTCCCGCGACTGCCGCGGCCGCCACGGTGCCGAAGGCCCCGGCGATGTCGCCCACCGCGCCGACCCCGCCCGCGATCGACGCCTCGACCCCTTCGAGGACCGATCGGCGGATGGCGGCATCGTCGGCCGGACGGCGATCCCGGACCTCGGCCAGCCAGTGGTCGAATCCTTCTGCGATCGACACCGGGCCGACCGACCAAAGATCGAGGTGGAGATGGGCGTTGACCAAGGCCGGAAGGACCAGATCCCCGGGACGGTCCTCCACCGCCGCCTCCCCCACGGCCCCGATCCGCTCCGGGCGATCGACCGCCACGAGGCGTCCGCCCTCGAGGACCACGGCCGCCGGGGCGATCAGGCCGTCGGCGTCCAGGGCACCGGCGGCCCGCATCAGTCGCCGACCACGCCGGCGGTCGTCGGGATCGAGGGCGGATGATCGGTCTTCAAGCGGCGACATGGGATCGGTCGATGCACCCTTCAACCCGCGTCGCGGGCCGAGTCCATCATGCCATAGACTCTCGCCGAAGACATCGGCCGCCATCACGGCGGCCGGACTCCGCCCTCCGGACACCGGACCTTCCGCATGCGTCGACCCCTGCTTCTCGTCGCCCCGATCGCCCTTCTCGCCGCCGGCTGCGTGCCGCAGGAGAAGTACGACGACCTTCTGACCGCCTATCGGGCCAAGGAGCAGCAGGCCATGGCCTCCCAGCGCGAGGCCGATCGTCTCCGGGCGAACGAGGAGTCGGTCCGGAGGCAGATGCAGGAGTACGCGAACAAGCTCGCCGACGCCGAGGGCCAGTTGGGCGATCAGAGCGGGGAGATCGCCACGCTTCGTCAGGAGTATCAGGACTTCGCCGAGCGGGTCTCCCGGCTCGACTTCAACGAGCAGATCTCCAGCGAGTTGAACCAGCGACTGGTGGACCTCTCCCTCCGATATCCCGGTCTGCTCACCTACGACGAGAAGACCGGGCTCATCCAGTTCGCCAGCGACCTGACCTTCGCGATGGGGTCGGTGGACCTCAGCGAGGACGCCCGCACCGCCATCAAGGCCCTGGCCGGGATCCTCGACGGCGGCGACGGTGTCGGCTTCGAGATCCGGGTGGTCGGCCACACCGACAACGTCCCGCTCCGATCCGGCTCGATCTACAAGTCGAATGTCCAGCTTTCGGCCCAGCGGGCGATCTCCGTCCGGGACGCCCTCGTGAAGGACGGCGTGGCCCCGGATCGGATCATGGTCGGCGGATACGGCGAGTATCGCCCGGTCGCGGCCAACGGCCCCCGCGGTTCGGCGGCCAATCGGCGAGTCGAGATCTTCCTCGTCGCCACGGGAGAGGCGGCGACCGCCGCAGAAGGCACGGAGGCCACCGAGGCTCCGTCCCCGGCGAGCCGACCGACCACGGACGACGAGCCGCTCAAGTGAGCGGCTGATTCCCGGACCGACGCGCACTCACGATCATGGACAGGGCAGCCTCCGGGCTGGCCCTGTTGCGTGTCATCAAATGGTGAATTCACGCGGTTTTCGTCGGCCGCGCGGCCGTTTCCTGCGTACTCTGGCAACTCGATGGGAGGCGCGATCTTTGCGCCTGACCATTCCTCCCTCCCTTGCCTTCCAGACCAGGAGCGTTCTCCATCATGCGCAGGATCGCACTCTCGGCCGCGGTCGGGCTCGGCGTCGTTCTCCCCGCCGTCACCGCCTCCGCTCAATCGATCTCGGAAGTCCGCATCGGGCAGCCCGGCGTGGACGTCGATCAGTACATCGAGATCACGGGCACGCCCGGCACGTCGCTCGACGGGCTGAAGCTTCTGGTGATCGGCGACCTCGAAGGCGTCTTCCCGCCCCAGCAGAACGGCGGCGTCGAGACCGAGATCAACCTGTCCGGGATGATTCCCGCCAGCGGTGCGTTCCTGGTCGCCAACTCGACCTACACCCTCGGCACCCCGGATCAGGTCGCCAACCTCGTCTTCGAGCAGGGCGACAATCTCACGATCATTCTCGCCTCCCAGTTCAACGGCTCGATCGGCAGCGACATCGACCAGAACGATGACGGCGTGATCGACCCGAAGATCGTCACCGTCATCGACTCCGTCGCGATCCTCGCCGACGGCGATCCCGACGGCTTCTCGAGCGACTTCTTCTACAGCGACAACACCGTCGGCCCGATCGCCGGCTTCCCGCCGCTGCACTCCTGGCGGTGCAGCGACACCCTCGCCTGGCGTCCGGGTCAGGACGCCCTCGGCGGCGACAACGAGACCCCCGGCCAGACCAACCCGACCTGCGACAACGGCGGTGGCGGCGGCATCGACGGCGTCTACCTGAGCGAACTTCGATTCGACCACACCGGGGCCGACAACGACGAGTTCGTCGAGATCGGCGCCGAGCCCGGCGCGTCCCTCGACGGCCTGGCCTATGTGGTCCTCGGTGACGGCGCGGGTGGCTCCGGCGTCGTCGAGTACGCGGCGGTGCTGGACGGCTACACCGCGAACTCGAACGGCTACTTCGTCATCGCCAAGAGCGTCTTCACCCTCGGCCCCGTCGATCTCATCGACGACGGTCTGGCCCACGAGAACAGCGACACCGTCACCGCCCTGCTGGTGACCGACTTCACCGGCGTGGTCGGCGACGACCTCGACCTCGACGACGACGGTGTCCTCGACGTCACCCCCTGGTCGGGCATCGTCGACGATGTGGCCCTGATCGAGACCTGCGAGGTCCCGCCGACCACCACCGAGTGGGCGTACAGCGCGAACACAGTCGGCCCCGACGGGATCTATGTCCCCGGCGGCATCTACCGGTGCACGCCGTCGGGCGAGTGGATCATCGGCGACTTCGTCAACTACGCGTCGGAGCACACGCCCGGCGAGGACAACATCGCCTGCGACGGCGGCGGCTGCGGCGGCCTCGACCGGTCCTGCTTCGTCGCCCATGCGGGCCCCGGCTGCAGCGACACCGTGATCTGCGGCCTCGTGTGCGACGCCGACCCCGCCTGCTGCTCGACCGAATGGGACGCCAACTGTGCAAGCATCGCCGGTGCGTATCTCGTGGCGGGCGACGCCCCGGCGGTCAACCTCTCCGAGATCCGGCTGAAGCAGCCCGGCACCGACGCCGACGAGTACATCGAGCTCGCCGGCGATCCCGGCGAGTCCCTCGACGGCCTCAGCATCATCGCCATCGGCAGCGACGGCTGCCGGGACAACGGCGTGGTCGTTCACCAGTTCAACCTCTACGGCCGGACGATTCCCACGAGCGGTCTGTTCGTCCTCGGCGATCCCACCCTGTCGCTCGGCTCCGGCACGCCGGACTATCCGCTCGACATCGAGATCATCGACGCCGGCAACCTGACCTTCGCACTGGCGTGGAACTTCACCGGCGCCCAGGGCCAGCTGCTCGATGCCGATGGCGACTGCGTGCTCGATGAGACGCCGTGGGAGAGCCTCGCGGGCGAGGTCGTGGCCGGCATCGGCGATTCCTCAGGCAACTGCATCTACCTCGGCGCGATCGAGGTCGGCCCGGACGACATCTTCACCCCGGCCCACATCTACAAGTGCTCGAGCGGGAAGTGGGACTGGTCGGCCTTCGACATCGGTCTCGCGGCGGACAGCCCCGGCCTCGCCAATCCCGAGTGTGGCGTGCCCCCCGCGGTCTGCGGCGAGCCCACCAGCGGGTCGTGCTTCGAGGTCGGCGTGTCGGGCTGCGACGACGCGGTCTGCTGCGATCGAGTCGCCTCCCTCGACCCGTTCTGTGCGACCGACTCGTGGGACGAGACCTGCGTCGCGCTCGCGATCGACCAGTGCACCCCGCTCGGGGACGCCCCCTCGGTGGCCTTCGCCGAGATCCGCGTGGACCAGCCCGGCTCCGACGACGACGAGTATGTCGAGGTGATCGCGGCTGCGGGCACCTCGCTCGAGGGTGTCGCGGTCGTGGTCATCGGTGACGGTGCGGGCGGTGCCGGCGGCACCGTCGAGACCGTGCTGCCCTTCGGCGGCACCACCACCGACGGCAGCGGCATCGCGCTGCTCGGCAACGCGTCGCTGACCCTCGGCTCGCCGGCCTATCCCGGTCGCTTCAACCTGGAAAACGGCCAGAACAGCACCTTCCTCCTGGTTCACGGCTTCACCGGCAACATCGCCGACGACCTCGACACCGATGACGACGGCGTCCTCGACGTCACTCCGTGGAGCACCCTGATCGACTCGGTCAGTCTCATCGAGACGACCGATGTGCCCGCGGCCGGTGTCCTCTACTACGGCGCCACCGTGGTCGGCCCCGAGGAGACGATCGACGGCCAGCTCTTCATGCCGGGCCAGGCCTGGGCGTGCAGCGACTCCGGCGAGTGGAACATCGGCGTCTTCGATCCCGCCAGCGTCGATCCCGCCCCGACCGACACCCCGGGTGTGGTGAACCCGGAATGCGGCGGCACGGTCTGCGAGGGTGACTTCAACGGGGACGGTACGGTCAACGGTGCCGACTTCGGATCGATGCTCGCCTCCTGGGGCGCCTGCGGCGGGTGTGCCGAGGACCTCAACGGCGACGGCGTCGTGAGCGGTGCCGATGTCGGCCTCCTGCTCTCGGTCTGGGGCGCCTGCCCCTGATCGCATCCGGTTCCAAGACCTGAATCCCGACAGGGGCGGCTCCTCGGAGCCGCCCCTGTGTCTTCTGGGACTTTCAGAGCCCCCGGGTTCTTTGTCATGTCTGGAAATATTCCTGTCACTCGGCCCGCCTCGTAGCGTATCTTCACTCGAGAGTGAGCGGGTCGGCGTTGCCCGCCGTCAGCGGCATCTCAGCCGTGAAGCACTCAGACACCCGAGGACTCCGAAGAGCATGAACAGCATCAACAACACAAAGATCTGGACCACACGATTTCTGGCGACCGGCTCGACGCTGCTTGCCATCGCCACTGGCGCGTCCGCTCAGGACGTCTGCGACACCGTTCTGAACACCGGGTCGATCGAGGTGACCGGGGGCGGCATCTCCTGTGCCGCGGATGGGATCACCACCGACAACTACTTCGCGAAGAGTTATGACCTCGCGACCCTGCTGCCCGGCCAGGCGTTCGAACTCTCCTGCATCGAGTTCGGCGTCGGCAACGGCGGATCCGACATTCCCGGCAGCCTCACCGTGTACCGGGACACCAACGGCGGCGCTCCGCAGGCCCCGGGCGTGGATCTGGTCGAGATCGGCCGCCTCGACTTCACGCTCGGCAACACCCCCGACGGCATCGTCCAGGCATCCTTCGATCCCCCGCTGACACTGGACGCCGACGGCGTCTACGTGGTTGAGATGTTCCTCGGCGCCTCCACCGACGGCTTCGCGTCGATCGCCTCGAACGCGGGCCCCGACGCCCCGACGTACATTCGGACGGACGACTGCGGTCTGGGCACCTTCGTCACCTATGCGTCGATCGGTTTCCCCACCACCTTCTGGGCCCAGCAGCTCATCGGCGACACCGTGATCGACGGTGTGGTCTGCGACTGCTACACCGGCAGCGACTGCTTCATCCCGCACACCGAACCCGGATGCGATGACCCGGTCTGCAGTCAGACCGTCTGCGAGTTCGACTCGTTCTGCTGCGACGTCACCTGGGACGACACCTGCGCCGCCTACGCCGAGACGTACTGCGGCTTCACCGGATTCGACTGCGACTTCCCGGCGACCACCGGCGTCGAGAACGAGACGTGCGGCGGCGACACCAACGGCGGTTGCAACCTGGAGATCCCCGCGTTCGACTCGATCGCACCGGGGGACTTCATCGCGGGCACGTATCAGGTCGACGGCGTCTCGGGCGTCCGGGACACCGACTGGTACCAGTTCACCCTCGACTCCACCAGCACCGTCGAACTGACCGCGTGGAGCCGGGTGGCGGTCGACATGTTCATCGTGAACAACGACTGTGCGAACATCGCCATCGTCGCCGCGGGATCGGGCGACTGCCCGAGCACCATCTCCGCCTGTCTCCTCCCCGGCACCTACAACGCATTCATCGCCCCGGCGACCAACGGGGGCAACCTCCCCTGCGACCTGCTCGAGTACGCGTCCTACGTCCTGAACCTCGAGGTCGAGCCGCTTCCGACCTGCCCCGGCTTCGATGACTGCCCCGGCGGGGACCTCTCCGTCACCCCGAACAGCGATCTCGTTCCGACGGCGGGTGGCATCTCCTGTGCCGCGGCCGGCATCAGCACCGAGAACACCTGGGCGGTCAGCATCGATCTCTCCGACGGTGCGACCAGCGGCAGCGAGGTCAGCATCTCCTGCGTGGAATTCGGTGCGGAGAACGACGGCTCGCCGGTCCCGGCCCGCGTGCAGATCTGGCTTGATACCAACGGCGGCGCTCCCACCGCGCCCGACCAGGATCTCGAACTCCTGGGCACCCGTGAGACCGTCATCGCCGCGGGGGCCCTCAACCTGCAGCGAGCGGCCTTCGACGAGCCGATCTGCGTGCCTGCGGACAGCACGATCGTGGTCACGCTCTCGGCGGATCCGTCCTCGGACGGCTTTGCCAGCATCGCGACGAGCGCCGCGCCAAGCGCCAGCCCCACCTGGATCCTCAGCGGCTCGTGCGGCCTGACGACCTTCACCGATCTCGCGTCGATCGGCTACCCGAACGTCAACTGGGTGGTCGATCTCGAAGCGACCCTCGGCTGCGCGAGCGGGTCCTGTGAGGGTGACTTCAACGGGGACGGCGTCGTGAACGGTGCCGACTTCGGATCGATGCTCGCCTCCTGGGGCGCCTGCAGCGGATGT
>JAUIHC010000158.1 GCA_030432455.1 Phycisphaerae bacterium
GCGGTGCCGATGTCGGCCTCCTGCTCTCGGTCTGGGGCGCCTGCCCCTGATCGCATCCGGTTCCAAGACCTGAATCCCGACAGGGGCGGCTCCTCGGAGCCGCCCCTGTGTCATGTCCACCAGGCCGCGAGACGCTCGTGTCACGCGGTGGTGGGTGGGGAATCGGTACCCTGCGAACCCATGTCCGCGATGCCGATCCACCCTCTGCTCATGCTTCCCGCCGCGATCGGTGCCGGGCTGGTCCGCCTGCTCGCGCCGGTCGGCGCGTTCACGCGATTCGCGCTCGCGGTCGTCGGCTGGACGGTCGCCAGTCCGGGCACCTGGCTCAATCGACGCCACATCTCCCCGCCGCTCTTCACCGTGGGCGTCGCGAGCATTCCGGTGGTCGCCACCACCGGCATGTTCATCGGGATGATCCTCGCGTTGGAGGGGTTCAACCAGTTCGATGCGATCGGCCTCGCCGACCGGATGGGTGGAATCATCAACTCGAGCGTCGTGAAGCAGATCGGCCCCGTGCTCGCGGCGGTGATGGTGGCCGGTCGGGTGGGCGGTGCGCTGGCCGCCGAACTCGGCACCATGCGGGTCACCGAACAGCTCGACGCGATGCGGGCGATGTCGGTCGATCCGGTCCGCAACCTCGTGGTGCCCCGATTCGTCGCCTGCCTGATCATGACGCCGATCCTGACCATGTACTCCAACGCCCTCGGAGTCTGGGGCGCCTGGGCGGTCCTCACCGGGATCTTCGGCGTGAACAGCGCGGACTACTGGTACTACACGGGCCTGGTGGTCCACTGGTGGGACCCCTTCGCCGGCATCGTGAAGAGCGTGTTCTTCGGTGCCGCGATCGGTCTGGTCGCATGCTGGCGTGGCTTCACCTGCGGCGCCGGCGCGAGCGGGGTGGGACGAGCCGCCACCAGCGCCTTCGTCACGAGCTTCATCGCGATCATCGTGCTGAATCTCGTGCTCGCCAGCTTCCTCAACGAGATGTACTACTTCCTCTTCCCGACCGGCGTGAAGTCGGTCCTGGGCTGATCCGCGGGACCGATCGGAACCGCCGTTCGCCCGATCGCGGATCGTCGCCCGTCCCCACCGCCCGGATCGGAGAAGACGCATGTCCATGGTCGCCGCCCTGACCGCCGCCATCGTGTGCAGCCTGGCCGCGCCGGTCTCACCGGATGCCGCCGCGCAGGCCGCCCCCCCCGGCCGTCCGGTCCCCACCGATCCCTGGCCCGCCTGGCCGCCCCCGCCGCTGCGACGCTCGGAGCCTCGGGGGTACACCGTCGGACTGGCCATCGATGTCGGCGCCGCCTCGCAGCTTCCGCAGGTCCCCGACCCGTTCACCTCGCGGGGGGGCATGATCACGATCGAGCCGGTCACCGCCGACAACTGGACGGTGGCCGATCTGGACCAGCGGGAGGTATCGCTGCGTCTCAACGGTTCGAGCGTCCCGTTCGAGTCGAAGATCGAGGGCGACCCGACCGCGGACCACCGCCGTCTCGTGGTCTCGATTCCCGACGGCGTCGTGAACGCCCTCACCATGCGGGCGACATGGTCCGCGATCGCCTTCAACAGCGAGGTCGACGAAGCGGGGGCCGCTGCGATCGCGTGGCCGCGACAGTGGCCGACCGAGGTGCAGCGATACCTCGGGCCGAGCCTCGCGATCGACTCGGATACCCCGCTCTTCCGGGAGTTCGTCGCCCGGGTGGCCGGCGATCAGTTGCGACGGGTGCCGGTGTACCTCGCGGCCAAGGACCTCGTGCGGCGGTCGATCATGGAGTTCCGCAACGTGCAGGGTGGAGCCCTCGCCCGCGAGGGACTCGGCGCGGTCCGAGGGTTCCGACTCCAGGGCGCCTCGGTGGCCGCGGCCTCGGCGACCGGCACTCCCGGCGATGTGGTCTGCGTCTGCGTGGCGGTTCTCCGGGCTGCGGGAATCCCCGCTCGCCCCGTGATCGGCATCTATTCCGGAGATGGCGACCGGGGCGACAACAAGCTGCCGGCCGGACGAACCACGATGTGCGTCTGGGCGGAGTTCCACCTTCCTGGAGCCGGTTGGGTGCCGTTCGATCCCGCGGAGATGCGCGGCTCGGGGCTGCCTCAGGCCGATCTCCGAAAGCCGTGGCGGTGGTTCGGCTCGATCGATCAACTGAACCGACGGGTGGCGCTGACCTACGAATTCGCCCCGATCCGACAGGGGTTCATCCAGGACTGGCCCGCGGGTTGGGCATGGACGATCTCGGGTGTGGTGCGGGCCCCGTTCCGCCTGGTCGATGTCACCACGCCGATCCTGATCAGCCGCGGCCGCGTGCGTCCCTGAGTCGACGATCGCCGGTCGTCCCGAACTCCGCACCACGAGGTGCGGTGGGCAGGAGCGGGTGCTCGTCTCGTTGGGCGAGCGTCCGATGGCGCACGACGCGTCCCGGTGCGGGACGGGCACCGGGACGCGCCACCCATGGGTGGGTCGGATCGGACACCGGGCACCGGCCCGATCCGGGACGACATCAGACGGCCGAGTCAACGACGCGACGGCGTGATCCTGAGTTCTCGTCGCGGGCTGGCGATCGGGCTCCGGCTCCCGCGTCGCACGGAGGACGCACTCCTCGGAGACCCCGGCCCCACGCGGATGACGACGCGGTCATCGTCCGAGCCGATGCGGACGGGACCGTCCGGCCGCCGCCGGACGAAGTTCTCCTCGTCGCCGCCCAGCAGGAGCTCGCTCTCGAACCGGGCCTCGTCGCCACCGGTCAGACGGAAGTGATGACGGATGCCGAAGCCGTCCTCCACCGACGCCGACTCCAGTCCGGGATACGGCGCGCCGAAGTTCGCATCGGTCACCGCGGTTCCGGCCCCGGTTCCTCCCATCGCGAACGGTCCGTTGTGCAGGGTCCTGCCGACCTCGTCGTCCACCATCGCAGACCACACCGACTGTCCGTAGGGCACATCGAGCCGGCCACCGTCGTCGTCCATGACGAGCGTGAGTCGGACGCGGCCGCCGATCCGGCTTCCCTCGGTGATCAGCGGGTCGATCGGCATCGCGACCCGAACATCGAACTCCCGCTTCTCCGCGGCATGGTTCCTCACCGAGGCGATGCCGGCCAGGCGGGCATGTCCATGCGGATCGAGATCCGCCACCCGGCGAAACGAATGCCCTCGGCCGTGGCGATGCCCTCGATCTCGAAGGTCGCCGATTCTCCGCCGTCCGTGGCGATCGACAAGGTGGCTCGGGCCGCCACCTTCGGCTGTCCACCGGTTGCGTCGCGACGCGAGCCTCGACCGTCGCTCCCCATCGTCGTCGTGACGACGAGGAGGACGCCCAGCAGGCTCGGGATGATGCGATGGCCGTTCATGTCCGTGAATCCCCTGGTCCCGGACTCCACGTCCGGTGTGATGACATTCCGATTCATCGGCGGACTTTCAAGGGGAAGGGATCGAATCCGACGCCACCAGCGCCCGGAGACGCACGGATCACCACGACCCTGCGGGTGATGCGGACACGTCCGCGAACCCGGACATGCCGCCCTTCCGACTGCGGGTGCCCTCTCACCGGAACGACCTCGACCGGATCGACCACTCGAGCGTCGGCGAGGCCCCTCGGGGCGGTGCCGCGTCGTGATCCATCCCGCCCGCGTCCGAGCGTCCCACCCGCTCCGGCCCGACATCCACCGCGGGCATGCGGTCGATCCGGCCGACCACCAGATGCACGACCTCGCCCCGTCGCTCGACCCGACCGAAGGCGACCATCGCCACCGCGTGCCGGGCGATCGAGCGATGGCGTCGGTAGATCCTCGGCTTGATGACGAGATTCGCGATGCCGGTCTCGTCCTCCAGCGTCATGAAGACGATTCCTCCCGCGGTGGAGGGACGCTGACGCACGAGCACGACGCCCGCGACGCCGAACCGACATCGATCCGGGGTCGCCACGGGGTCATCGAGCAGGACCGCGGGACGCACGCCGCGTCGGTCGAGCACGGTCCGCAGGCACCCCACGGGATGGCGATCGAGGGAAAGCCCGAGGGAGGCGTAGTCGTCGGTGATCGATCGAAGGGCCGAGACCGGAGGAAGTGCCGCCTTCGGCTCCTCCAGACCACTCGAGGCCACGGCGGTCGAGACGCCATCACCGGCCACATCACCGCCCACATCCGTGCCGGCTCCCTCCCGTCTCCCTCTCTGTGGAGTCTCTCCTTCCGCGTCCGCCTCGGCGGCGACGGGCACCGGATCGAACAGCGGCAGGGCGTCGTCGCGAAGTCGCTGAAGTTCCCAGAGCGCCCGCTGCCGATCCAGCCCGAGCGATCGAAAGGCGTCCGCACGCGCCAGTCGCCGCAGGACGGCGATCGACATGCCGCCGCGATGGTGGAGTTCCGAGAGCGAACGCGGTCGCGGACCGCACCGCACGATCTCGACGAGTCGGTGGGCATCCGACTCCGCAAGCCCCCGAACCAACCGAAGCCCAAGCCGAATCGCAGGCTGATCGACCGCCACCGTCTGCCGACGCCGCGTCCAACTGCGACCACCACCACGATCACGATCCCACGGCCGCGCCGGCGTGCGTTCCAGCGTGCAGTCCCATGCCGAGGACAGCGCGTCGATGCGCCGGACCTCGACACCGTGCTCCTGCGCATCCCGAACGATCTGGGCCGGTGCGTAGAAGCCCATCGGTTGGCTGTTCACCAGAGCCGCCGCGAAGGCGGCGGGCTCCCGGCACTTCATCCAGCTGGAGATGTAGACGAGCAGGGCGAAACTCGCGGCATGCGATTCGGGAAACCCGTACCCGCTGAACCCCTTGATCTGAGTGAACACCTGTCGGGCGAACACTCGGTCGTATCCACGGGCGACCATGCCCTCCTCCAGCCGTTCTCCGAACTCGGCGATCGCATTCCCGTGCCGTTTCCAGGCCGCGATCGCCCGCCGCAGCGAGTCCGCCTCTCCGGGCGTGAATCCCGCCGCCACCACCGCCAACGACATCGCCTGCTCCTGGAAGAGCGGGACGCCCAGCGTCTTCTCCAGGACCCGACGAACCGCCTCGTCCGGATAGGTCGCGGGTTCCTCTCCCCGGCGACGCCGGAGATACGGATGGACCATGTCGCCCTGGATCGGTCCGGGACGGACGATCGCCACCTCGATGACGAGGTCGTAGAAGCATCGGGGTCGAAGACGCGGCAGCATCGACATCTGCGCCCGGGATTCGATCTGAAAGACCCCCACGGTGTCCGCGGCGGAGACCATCGTGTAGACCTCCGGATCCTCCGCAGGAATGGTGTGCAGCTCCAGTCGCCGACTGCCCGTGGATGCCATGATCGACGCGGCGGATCGACCTGCCCGATCGGCATTCACCAGGTCGAGCGTCTTCCGGATGCAGGACAGCATCCCGAGAGCGAGGCAGTCCACCTTGAGCATGCCCATCGCATCGACATCGTCCTTGTCCCACTCGATCACCGTCCGATCCGGCATGGCCGCGTTCTCGACCGGCACGATCTCCCACAAGGGGCGATCGGAGATCACGAACCCGCCGACATGCTGAGAGAGATGCCGAGGAAATCCGAGGATCGTGCGGGCGATCGAGCACAGCCGTCGGATGGCCGGTGATGCGGGATCGACCCCGAGAGCGCGGATCCTCTCCTCGTCGACGACCCCGTCGCTCCACCACTCGATGTCCGTGGCGAGCCGCTGCACGAGATCGCGGGAGAGCCCAAGCGCGGTGCCGACGTCCCGGATCGCACTTCGGCCTCGATACGAGATCACCTCCGCGACCAGGGCGGCCCGGTCCCGGCCGTACTTCTCGTAGACGTACTGGATCACCTCCTCGCGCCGCTCGTGCTCGAAGTCGATGTCGATGTCCGGCGGCTCGTCGCGCTCGCGACTCACGAACCGCTCGAAGAGCATGTCGATGCGGGTCGGATCGACGGCGGTGACGCCGAGACAGAAGCAGACCGCGGAGTTGGCGGCGGCGCCGCGGCCCTGACAGAGGATGCCCCGGCTCCTGGCGAATCGAACGATGTCGTGGACGGTCAGAAAGTACCGGGCGTAGTCGAGGTCCTCGATGATCGCGAACTCATGGTTCAGCCGATCCGTCACCGCCGCGGGAATCGACGGCCCGAACCGCTCGCGCGCCCCGGTCGCGACCAGTCTTCGAAGCTGCTCCATCGGCGACCGACCATCGGGCACGATCTCCGACGGATAGCGATAGCGAAGGTCACCGAGCGACCATCCGGAACAGCGTTCGGCGATCTCGGCGGTGCGGGCGACGGCTTCGGGAAGATCCCCGAACCGCGCCGACGCCTCGGCGGACGAGCGAAGCCGTCGCTCGTCGTTGGGAAGCAGTCGATCACCGGCCTCCTCGATGGTGCACCCGTGCCGGATGCACGTCAGCACGTCCTGCACCGGACGACGCGACGCCGCATGAAGGTGGACGTCGTGATGGGCCAGAAGCGGAACGCCCAACCGTCTTCCGAGATGCCGGGCGAGGTCCACCCGATGATCGTCGGCGGGGCCGTCGAGCCGATGGACGCCCAGCGACAGGGCGTCCGCGCCGGCGAGCGAGGTCAGCCTCACCAACCCCTCCAGAACCTCCATTCGAAAGGCGTCGGCCTCGGGACCGGTGTCGAGCACCGTGACCAGGACGTCGGCGTGATGCTCCAGAAGATCGTGCACCACCAGTAGGCACCGTCCCTTGGGGGCCCGACGCTTTCCGATCGTCAGGAGCCGACAGATCGTGGCCCAGCCCCGCGCCGTGGCGGCATGCAGGACGACCTCCATGCGATCGGCCGGAGGCGAGGACGAATGATGTCGTTCCCAGTCGTCACGCGCCGACGCCGCGGCGCTCTTCCAGAGCTCCACGCGGGTGCCGGGCACGAGTCGGATGCCCGCCTCCTCGGCGGCGGTCTTCGCCCGCACGATGCCGGCGACCGAATGGCGATCGGTCAGCCCGATCGCGACCGCCCCGACCGACGCGGCACCGTGCACCAGCTCCTCCGGCATGCTCGCACCGCGGAGAAACGAGAACGCACTGCACACCACGAGATCGACATAGCCGTTCGGAGCAGGGGACGGATTCGCCTCCGCCTCT
>JAUIHC010000159.1 GCA_030432455.1 Phycisphaerae bacterium
CGACATCGACGAATCGCTGGTGACCGGCGAGCCGCTGCCCGTCCGTCGCGCGGTCGGCGACGCGGTCGTCGCGGGCACGGTGAACACGACCGGTCGGCTGGTGGTCGAGGCGAGCGTGGACGGGCGGCACACGACGGTGGCCCGCATCGCCGAACTCGTCCGGCACGCCCAGGGCAGTCGAGCCCCGATCCAGCGACTCGCCGATCGGATCAGCGCGATCTTCGTGCCCGCGGTGGTCTCGATCGCGGTGGCGGCGGCGCTCGGCTGGGGCGTGCTTGGCGGCGACTGGGAGACCGGCGTGGTCTCGGCGGTCACGGTGCTCATCATCTCGTGTCCGTGTGCGCTCGGGCTTGCGACGCCGATGGCGGTGATGGTGGGGGCGGGCGAGGCGAGCCGGCGGGGCATCCTCGTCAAGACCGCGGGTGATCTCGAGGCCGCGGGTCGCATTCGCACGGTCGCGTTCGACAAGACGGGCACGCTGACCGAAGGCCGTCCGACGCTCGGCGCGATCGAGTTGACGGCTGGCGACGCGGACTCCGGTGGTTCGCTCGCGGAAGTCGATGTGCTGCGTCTCGCGGCGACCGTCGAATCATCCAGTGAGCATCCGATCGCGCGGGCGATCGTCGACGCGGCGCGTGCGCGGGGTGCCACGCTCGGCACCGCGGCCGAGTTCCGCGCGACGGCGGGCGTCGGAGTCGAAGGCACGGTCGATGGTCGTCGCGTCGAGGTGGTGCGCGACGAGCGGGCGAGTTGCCGGGTGATCGTCGATGGCGACGAGGTTGCAAGATTGCACGTCGTCGATTCTTCGCGGGCCGACGCTGCGGAGACCGTGTCGCGGCTGCGGCGACTCGGACTCGGGGTGCGGATGATCACCGGCGATCGTCGCGACGCGGCGATCGCCCTCGGTCGCGACCTCGGCCTCGCACCCGAGGAGATCATCGCCGACGCGACGCCCGAGTCGAAGCTTCAGTCGATCGCGAAGGCAGGGGCGGGAACTGCGATGGTCGGGGACGGCATCAACGACGCCGCGGCCCTCGCGCAGGCGACCCTCGGCATCGCGATGGCGGGGGGGACCGAGGCGGCGATCGAGTCGGCGGGCGTGGTCGTGCCCGCCGACCGGGTCGGGGGTGTCGCCGATGCGATCGAACTCGCGCGGCGCACCCTCCAGACGATCCGTCAGAACCTGTTCCTCGCCTTCTTCTACAACGCCCTCGCCATTCCCGCTGCGGCGTTCGGCCTCCTCGGCGTCCACGGCCCCCTCATCGCCGCCGGCGCGATGGCCTGCAGCGACATCTCGGTGATCGGGAATGCCCTGCGACTCCGAGCCCGCCTCGCCCGGGAACGCCGGGGGCGGTGAGCCGGTCTGGGGTGGAGGAGCCAGGGCGGGTCAACGCCATCGAAGAGTCTCGCGAGAAGTCGTTCGATGGCCACCTTCAGGCGAAGGCCTTGAATCTGAACGCCACGCTGTCTCGCCACGTCGCGGAGTCGATCCTCGAGCGCTCTTCTGAACGATGCTGCGTTCGCATATGACCGCATCAGGAGCCTCCGGTGTCTGAACGGATGGTTGCGTTCATCGAGTCACGCCGGGCCATGAGTGCCTTCGCATCCGACGACCGGATCATCCCTCGGCGTCTCGCGGTCTCGACGGCATACTCGAACTGCGAGGTTGGAACGGATGGATCCGCCGCAACGTCTTCAAGGGTTCGTCGCGGCGTGGTCAGCCTGAGACACGAGGCTTCCTGCGTGTCCGTCGGAGTCAGGGGGCTCTTGTGGAGGACGCATCCCTCGGGCGGCGTTCTGCGGAACGACGGCGGGACGGTGAGATGCATCCGAGTCGGAATGAACTCGGCGAGCTCGTGCAGGGCCAACGCCGTCTGGTGGGAGATGGCCGCCTGTGGCTGATCGTCCCGGCCTCTGCTCCAGAGCCAGAGTCTGACGAGGTCGTCGTGTTCGGTCAGGGGGACGGTTGGTATTCGATACAGACCTCGTCCGGCCCGCTCGAAGTTGCCGACCGAAAGGTGGTAACTGACATGGGGATAGGCGTACCCCGCCTCCCTCGCCTGTCGCGTGGTGAAGTACCCGCCCTGATCCACGGCGATGGCCGTGAGGGCTCGAAGGGCGGTTTTCTGGTCTCGGTAGCCCATGATCGAACCTTCAAATATTTTGAAGTTGTAGGCTCTCGCTGCGAGCGTGTCAACCACGATCCCCCCGCACGCCACATCACACCCAGTCGCGGGGCACCCTGACGACCGTTCCCTTGGGGACCGTGACATCGTCAAGGTGCGCCGACACGAGTTCGCCGTCCACTTCGAAGAGCGCGTGCAGGTGATCGCGGCGACCGTGGTGCGTCGAGACGCCGCCGCCACCGACGATGCGGAACCCGACGATCCGCACCCGTCCCTCGGTCTCGCCGTCGAACCGCCACGGCGGTGACGCCGCGGCGCCTTCCGGGTCGCCGTGCGGGCACGCGCCCGCGGCGACGTGCGCCGTCACGCACGCGGTCGGAGCGATGACCTGCATCGGGAACGACCAGTCGGCCTCAAGTCCGGTCTCCCGCGCGAGCGCTTCTGCCCGCGTCAGAAGGCCCTCGAGATCGCATGGCGACTCGAGCACCGTCTCGTTCCACGCGAGCACGCGGCCGACGGTGAGCATGGTCGCCGCGCCCGACGCGGGCGGGCCGCCGAGCGAGACGGTCTCAAGCACTGTGGTCCCGTCGGGCAGTCGATCGACGACGCGACTGCTCCAACACTCGCCGTCGCACGCGGTGATCTCGCCCGCCAGCCCCGGTTCCATGCCGACCGCGATCACGCCCGGCACGAACTGAACCGACGACAGCGAGACCCGTGCCTCGGACTGACCGTCCCGCATGACGGCCCGCATCGCACCGACCTGCGTGATCTCGGGCGGCGATGATCGCACCGGCGGCGCCGTGCAGCCCGAGAGGGCGACGAACAGGGCGAGGCTGACGAGAGACATGGGGTGGATGGCGATCATGGGAGGTCTCGGGGGCGAGAGATCGGTCGGGAAACGCGTGAGGCACGAGGATCATCATCGAGTCAGGTGAGCGTGTCGAGTTCTCGGCTCGGCTCGGCCGCTGGCAGACGTCAGAGGTGTTCCAAGGATGATCCAAGGGCGGCGGCCGTCCTCGCGAGCCCTTGGCGTTCCAGAAGGTCGAGGAATGACGCCGAGGAGAATGGCGGACTTCTGAGCCGCGATCGAACGGACCGCGCGGCGTGCACGACCGCCTCGGCATCCAGGTCGTGGAGTTGCATGATGAAGTCATCGGGGTGAACGGCGCGGACGCCGAACGGTGCGAGTGCCCGCGCAGGGAAGTGCTTGAGGTTGGTGGTGACGATCAGGTCGGCAGGGGCACGGATCGCCGCCGCCAGCACATGCCGGTCCGCTGGATCCGGGAGTGTCAGCCCGTCGATCAGCGGCATGTACCCGGTCACGATGCAATCTGGCACCGCGGCCTCCATCAATCCGGCGAGCCGTGCGATCTGTGCTGACGAGATGTCCGGCTTGTCGGCGCGGAGCGCCCGAGTCCACTCCTCGCGAATGGTCGCGGTCCACGTCGCGCGGAAGCGTCGCGTGCTTGCGAGCTGGATCAGCAGATTCCGTAGCGTCGCGGGATACAGGACGCAGGCGTCGAAGACGACGGTCAAGCGGCGGTGCATCCGCACGACTCAGGAACCCGGTCGATTCAGATCAGGCCGAGTTCCTGGTCGAGTTCGGCAAGCTCGTCGAGTGCGGCCTGACGGCCACGTTCGGATCGCCTTCGATAGGCGGCGAGGTCCTTGAAGAGCACTCGGCGGTGGGTGCCCACCTTGCGAGCCGGGAGTCGTCCCGCCTCGATCTCCTTCACCACGAACGGACGGGAGACGCCGAGCAGGTCGGCGACCCGTTGCGTCGTGAGTTCGGCATGGATCGGCATGAGCGTCACGGTGTTGCCGCTCGCCATCTCGGCGAGCAGGCGTGCGAGGAGTTGAGCGGCGGCTGCCGGAATCTCGAGGGTGATGGAATCGTCGTCGTCGGTGGTGAGTCGCAGCGACCGCGGCTTCGACAGAATTCTGGAGAGCGCTCGGCTCGATTCCTGAGCCTGGCGCATCTCGACCTCGGTCGGCGGCGACTCGGGCAATTGGGGATCGACACGCATGGAGACCTCCAGACGCGACAAGCATATCGTCCAAACGAAACAAAGCAAGAAAACGAAACAAACAAAACGAGTAAGGCAAGAGAAGTCGTCCGATGCAGACCCTCGCTGCCTCCGACTCCGGTGGGGCTCGCGGGCCAGCGAGGGTTCGGGCGGGGGTCTGGCAGTTGGGTATTGGTGGTGGTCTCGGCACGGCGTCATGCACCGCCGCCGGAAGACCACCTCGCGACCGTCACACGCGGTCGAGTGCCAAGGTAGTTCGCTCAAGAGGCGACAACCGCAAGTACTGCCAAAGTTCTTGACGACCGGAGTCTGTCGGGTCGCAGTCGGTGCGTGTCCCCGATTGGGATGACCAATTGGGATTTCAGGCGGCCGCCCGATCGACGCACGTTCGATCGCATCCCTCGCCGCCGAAATACGCTCCGAACCCTCCCGACGCCCGCAACAACAGACCAGCCACCGGACCCACCTTCGACCCATGGGGCCCAGTCCGGGACACCCACCAACCGAGTTCTGTCGGTGGGTGTCCTCGACTCTCCCAATCGAGTTCTGTCGGTGGGTGTCCTCGACTCTCCTGGTGTCCTCGACTCTCCTGTCGGTGGGTGTCCTCGACTCTCCCCCTCGACTCTCCCGGTCCGCGGATCGCCGCCACATTCCGACACCGACGCCTCTCGCCGGTCGCCACTCCCCCGTGGTGTCACGAGCCGCGCCTCGCGAGGCGTTGTGGTGTGGATCGACTGAATCGAAGGTGCGTGGGTCGAGGTCCGGTGTATAACAGACCGCGACATCGTCCCGATCGTGTCACATCGAGGGCGGATCGTTTCGCTCGGTTGCAGGCACGCCCGCCGCGTCCCTCGGAGAGCGGGTTCACAAGGAGAAAGTGATATGAGTCGTTCGGAAGCTCACCTGACCGGCCGCCTCGCGGCCTACTCGGCGATGGTCGTTCCCGCGATGTTGCTGGCCCCGGAGGCGAGTGCAGGCATCTACTCGCAGACTGGACTGTCCCTGCGGATCGGGTCCGGGGGCACGAACACCACGCTGACGATCACCGGTGCGGGCAACGCGAGTGTCGGCCAGATCGAACTTCGGAGTCTGGGCGGTTCCTACGCCCAGATCGTTGGTGCGAACTTCTCGTGGAGGGGGATTTATCAGTCCGCGGTCACCAGCTCTTGGTTCGGCGGACTTCCGGTGGGGGCTGGCGCGACCTGGAACAACCTCGGACGCACGGCCAATGGCTTCCCGGGCACATCCAACAGTATCACTACCCTAAGCGTCGCCGACATCAACTGGGGCGATAACCCTTCGGGACTGATCGGTCTGGACCCTCAGGGAGTCGGAAACGCCGGAACGACCTGGTACCTGCTCTTCAAGTTCGCGAGTGGCTCGGCGACGGGCAACTACGGTTGGCTGTCGTTCGATGCGAATGTGAGTAGCACGAACGCCTCCGATTCGTACATCACCGTCACCGGCTGGGGCTGGGACGACAGCGGGAACACCATCGCCGCCGGGGCGACCGCGGGTCCCGCGGTCCCCGGGGTCTCGGGTCTGGCGGCGCTGGCCATCGGTGCGGCAGGCATCCGGGGCCGTCGCCGCAGCGTCGCCTGATCGAGATCGCCGCTGAGGCGGCCGGAGTCATCCACACGAGAGTCCACCGCCCCGGGCCGACGCCCGGGGCGGTGTCGTGTTCACGGGTCGGGCGATGGGCCGGCCCGGATTCGAACCGGGGTCTCGCCGATTATGAGTCGGGGGCTCTGGACCGCTGAGCTACCAGCCCGTGTCGCGCCGTCGGGTCGGGGATCGTATCGGGTTTGGGGCGAGGATTGCAGAAAGTTCGGGGTTCCGAGCGGGGCGTGGGTACCATTCGAACCATGAGCCGGGAACTTCTCCTACGAATCACGATCGAGCCCGGAAAGTGCGGCGGCCGCCCCTGCATCCGGGGGATGCGGATGCGGGTCTCGGACGTTCTCGAGTTGCTCGCCAATGGCGCGACGATCGAGGAGATCCTGATCGATCATCCGAGCCTCGAGCGTGACGACGTGCTGGCGGCCCTTGCCTACGCGGCAGTTCAGATGAGCCATCCGGTCCTTCGCGTCGCATGAGATTCCTTGTCGACAATCAGTTGCCACCAGCCTTGTCACGGCACCTCTCCGAGGCCGGGCACGACGCCATTCATGTGTCGATGGTCGGGCTTGACGAGGCGTGCTGATCGAATCCGTCGGCCGCGCATCGCCGGCAATCCTTGCGGCGTTCGCGATGGTCAACGAGTCGTCGAGCTCGCATCGTCGACGCCGCACGAGTGACCCCGGACGATCATGCGCCCGCCGCCGCCGCGACACCCGCGAGGTAGCCGCTCGCCCACGCCCATTGGAAGTTGAATCCGCCGACTCGTCCGTCGACGTCGAGGAGTTCGCCCGCGAGATGCAGGCCCGGCGTCACTCGGCTCTCCATCGTGTCGAGTCTCACTTCCGACAGCGGGACGCCGCCGGCGGTGGCTTCGGCGAAGGTGTAGCCACGGTCGCCCGCGACCGCGAGGCGGTGGCTGAAGATCGCGTCGAGGAGTCGTCTGCGGGCGTCCTTGGCGAGATTCCGCACGCGATCTCCCGGGTCGAGTTCGGCCGCGAGCGCGATCGTCTGGATGAACCGCTCGGGCACGCGGCCGCGGAGCACGGAGCCGATCGTCGCGCTGCCCGAGGCCGAGAGGAGTGACGATTCGAACGCGTCGCGATCGTCGTCGGGCAGGAACGAGGCGACG
>JAUIHC010000160.1 GCA_030432455.1 Phycisphaerae bacterium
TTCCGGCCGCGGCCACCGTCAGCGTCGAGGATGTGGTCCTCCACGGGATTCCAGGCGAGCGTCGCCTGCTCGACGGCGAACTGGTCTCGATCGACTGCGCGGCCAGCCTCGACGGATGGCATGCGGATGCGGCGATCACCGTGCCGGTCGGACGAGCGGACGCGACGCGGGTCAGGCTGGCCACCGCGGTGCGGGACCTGCTCGACACCGCGATCGATCTCATCCGACCGGGGCTTCGCTGGAGTCGCATCGCCACGATTCTTCAGGAAGTGGCCTTCGATTCCGGGTATGGTCTTGTGGAGGGGTTCACCGGTCACGGCATCGGTCGTCGGCTTCACGAGTCGCCCGCGGTGCCCGCGTGCGTGACCGCCGGACTGCGTCATCGCGGTGACTTCACCCTCCGTCCCGGCATGGTGCTCGCGATCGAGCCGGTGCTCGTCGCCGCGGGGGCCGTCTCGGGGCCCGCTCGACGCGGCGACGGAACCGCGGCCGGCGTTCCGCTGGTCCTCGACGAGGACGGCTGGTCGATCCGCACCGTCGATGGGGCGGTGGCGGCCCATGCCGAGCACACCATCGCGGTCGGGCGACGGGGAGCCATGGTGCTCACCGACCCGGCCCATCGCACCCTTCCCGAGCTTCTCGCGCTCGAGGAGGCGGCAGACTGATCCTGACGTGATCGGGCACCGGCCTCGCCGCAACCCGATCGTCCCGCACGCATCGTTCTCAGAGCACGACCGACACCCCAACGAACAGAAGTCAACTGGAGACCCATGGCCAAGGAGGACAAGATCACGCTCGACGCAGAGGTCGTGGAGGCACTGCCCGACGCCCGCTTCAAGGTGAAGCTGGAGAACGGACAGGAACTCCTCGCCTACGTCAGCGGAAAGATGCGGAAGTTCTTCATCCGCATCCTCCCCGGCGACCGGGTCACGGTCGAACTCAGTCCCTACGACCTCACCAAGGGTCGTATCACGTACCGCCACTAGGGTCGTCGCAGACCCCCGATCCAGGGCCCTCCGGCCCCCAACCGCAGGTGATTTCATGAAGGTCCGCAGCAGCATCAAGCGACGCACCAAGGACTGCCAGATCGTGATCCGCAAGGGAAAGCGGTTCGTGATCAACAAGAAGAACCCCCGTCTGAAGCAGCGGCAGGGCTGAAGCCCTCGACCGATCAGGAGCACGCGCATGCCTCGTCTCGCCGGCGTCGACATCCCCGAACGCAAGAAGATCCTCTACTCCCTGCAGTACATCCACGGCATCGGACCCAAGTTCGCCGCCGAGATCTGCGAGCAGACCGGGATCGATCCCGATCGCAAGGCCAATGAGCTGAACGATCAGGAACTCTCGTCCATCAACGCCCTTCTCGACACGAACTACGTGGTCGAGGGTGCCCTCCGTCGTCAGGTGTCGCAGGACATCCAGCGTCTGAAGGACATCCGGGCCTACCGCGGCGATCGTCATCGTCGGGGCCTCCCCGTCCACGGTCAGCGCACCCGCTGCAACGCTCGCACCCGCAAGGGTCGCAAGAAGACCGTCGCCGGCAAGAAGGGCGTCAAGGGCTGATTCGTTCCGGATCGCCGGATCCCGCGCGGCCGCGTCGGCGAGCCGCGACCCGCGGGATCGGCGGTTCGGACATCCTCCCTCGCCTCGGACTCCAGGATCACACCACCGGCCCGCTCGGGCCGGACCGCACGAAGGTTCGCATCCATGGCCAGCAAGAAGAAGGTTCGTCGCAACGTCGTCAAGGGCATCGCCCACATCAAGGCGACGTTCAACAACACGCTCATCACCATCACCGATCTCAACGGCGAGACCCTCGCCGCGGATTCGGCCGGCACCGTGGGCTTCAAGGGCTCCCGGAAGTCGACGCCGTTCGCGGCCAGCCGCGCCAGCGAGAAGTGCGGCGGCAAGGTCCGCCGCATGGGCATGCGGGAGGTCGAGGTCCACGTGAAGGGCCCCGGTCCCGGCCGGGAGTCGGCGGTCACCGCCCTCCAGGCCGCCGGCCTCAAGGTCACGGCGATCGAGGATCACACCCCGATCCCGTTCAACGGCTGCCGACCGCCCAAGCGTCGCCGCGTCTGATCGCGTCCGTTCGTTTCGTCTCTCGCGTCATCTGATTGGGCGCGGCCGACCACCCCGGCGGGGGCGGCCACGACCCGGGAACACGCGAGATCTCCTTCGAGAACACCGCCGGATCACGGATACAGAGCCATGCAGGTTCGCTGGAGAGGACTGGAACTTCCCGCCCGCGTCGACAAGGACGCGAAGAGCGCCACCGACACCTTCGGCCGGTTCACGGCCGAGCCGTTCGTGCGCGGCTTCGGCACCACCGTCGGCAACAGCCTTCGTCGCATCCTGCTTTCGAGCATCGAGGGGGCGGCGGTCACTCGGGTCTCGATCAAGGGTGTCACCCACGAGTTCCAGACCATCGAGGGTGTCCTCCAGGACGTCACCGACATCATCCTGAACATCAAGAACCTCGTGGTCAGCATGACCGACGAGGGCCCGAAGACCATGCGTCTCTCGGTCGAGGGTCCCGGCGACGTCACCGCCGAGCACATCGAGTGCGACACCTCGATCACCGTCCACAACCCCGAGCTCGTGATCGCGACGCTCACCGCGGCGGTCGACTTCGAGGCGGAGTTCACCGTCGAGCGGGGCCGTGGCTATCGGCCCGCGAGCGAGTACTACGAGAGCGGCGAAGATCAGGTCATCGGCGAGATCCCGATCGACGCGATCTTCTCCCCGGTCACCCGCGTCCGCTATCGCACCGAGGCCGCTCGCGTCGGTCAGCGGACCGACTACGACAAGCTCGTTCTCGACATCTGGACCAACGGCACCGTCAGCCCCGAGATGGCGATGGTGGAGGGCGCGAAGATCCTTCGCAAGCACCTCAACCCGTTCGTCATGTACGACGACAGCGGCGAGTCGGTGGTCTCCACCGAGGTCATGCAGAGCACGGCCGAGGACATGGAGGTCAACCGCAAGCTTCAGCAGTCGCTCGCCGACCTCGACCTTTCGGTCCGGGCCAGCAACTGCCTCGAGTCGGCCCAGATCCGCACCGTCGCGGAGCTGGTCCAGAAGACCGAGGACGAACTGCTCGGACTTCGGGCGTTCGGTCGCACCTCGCTTCGAGAGATCGAGAAGAAGCTCGATGAGATGGGCCTCGCCCTCGGCATGCCGGTTCCGGATGCGTTCCGCATCGGCTGATCCTGTTCCCGTCCCCGCGGGGTGAGCCCGCCGGGACCGTTTCGATTCGTCACTCCGTCCCGCCACCCCGGTCGGACCCCAGTCGGACGGCACGTCCAAGGATTCAAGAATGCGTCACCGCATCTACGGCAAGCAGCTCAACCGGACCTCCGCCCATCGCACCGCGATGCTGCGGAACCTTGCTGCCGGGTTGTTCGAGCACGGTCAGATCGAGACCACCATGCCCAAGGCGAAGGCGGTCCAGGGCTATGCCGAGAAGCTCATCACACTCGCCAAGACCCGATCCCTCCACACCCGGCGTCAGCTGGAGCGGAAGATCAACGACCGCAACATCTTCGCCTGGGCCGACGACCCGCAGGTCCCGGACGAGCGGAAGAGCGAGGCGTTCTTCGAGGTGCCCGGCGAGGGCGAGATCAAGCGCAACCGCTACGGCGACCTCAAGAAGTCGCCCCGGCTGGTGGAGCACCTGATCAGCAAGGTCGCCCCGATGTTCGAGGGACGCGACGGCGGCTACACCCGCATCGTGAAGCTCGACAAGCATCGTCTCGGCGACGGCACCGACCTCGTGATCCTGCAGCTCGTCGGTCGTGAGGACGGCCCGCAGGTCGGTGGCGGCACCAGCAGCCGTCGCAAGCAGGCCGACAAGCGCACCGCGTACGCCGCGAAGGTGGCCGAGGCGTTCGGCGGCACCGCCACCGCCGAAGCGCCGGCGGAAGAGGCGCCTGCTGAACCGGTCGCCGAGGTCGAAGAGACCCCCGCCGCCGAGGAGACGCCCGAGTCCGAGGGCTGATCCGACTCCGATTCGAGATCCATCCGCGACCCCGGCCTCGGCCGGGGTCGCGTTCGTATCGGCCTCATGGGTTCTGGACTCCCCATTCTTCATTCTCGATTCTCTACACTTCCTCCATGCTCGCCGACCTCGACGACCTTCAATCGACCGCCCTCGCCGAACTCGCCGCCGCGACCGACGCCGCCTCCCTCGAGGCGTGGCGCATCGCCTATCTGGGCTCCAAGGGGCGACTCAAGGCGATGATGCCCCGCCTCAAGGATGTGTCCAAGGAGGAGAAGCCCGCGGTCGGGAAGCGGCTCAACGAGGTCAAGGTGGCGCTCGAATCCGGATTCGAGGCGCGTCAGGCCGAGCTCGAGGGCGGGGCCGCCGCCGCGGGGCCGCAGGTCGATGTGACCCAGCCCGGTGCCGTGCTGCCGGAGGGCCGTCGCCATGTGCTGAGTCGCACCATCGACGAGATCGTCGAGATCTTCGGACGCATGGGCTTCACGACCGCGGCGGGGCCCGAGGTCGAGGACGAGTGGCACAACTTCACCGCCCTCAACATTCCGGCGGGACATCCCGCCCGAGATCCGATCGACAACTTCTACATGGGCGAGCAGGAGGGCAGCCGCACGCTGCTCCGCACCCAGACCTCCACGGTGCAGATCCGCACGCTCGAGGCCACGAAGCCGCCGGTGCGGATCATCGCCTGCGGACGCGTCTACCGCCCCGACACGCACGATGCGACGCACTACTCGATGTTCCATCAGGTGGAGGGTCTCTGCGTCGATCGCGGGATCACGATGGTCGACCTGAAGACCACGCTCTTCCAGTTCGCCCGGGCGTACTTCGGTCCCGAAGCCGAGGTTCGGATGCGGCCCAGCTTCTTCCCGTTCACCGAGCCCAGTGCCGAGGTGGACATGAAGATGAGGATCAAGGGCGAATGGCAGTGGGTCGAGATCGGCGGCTGCGGCATGGTCGATCCCAACGTGCTTCAGGCGGTCGACATCGATCCCGAGGAGTTCACCGGGTTCGCGTTCGGACTCGGCATCGAGCGGATCGCGATGCGGAAGTACGGCATCAGCGACATCCGCTGGCTGTTCGAGAACGACGTTCGGTTCCTGGGGCAGTTTTAGTTTGAGCGCGGCGGGAGACCCGGTTTGAGCGCGGCGGGAGACCCGCAAGGGGTCTCCCTGGCTTTCCTGATCTCGGTCGGCGCGGCGTCGATGGCTTGGCTTCGCCGTCGCCATCGAGGGGCCGCGCACCGACGGATTCGGGGGCTGTCGTTTCAGGCGGCGGGAGACCCGGTTTGAGCGCGGCGGGAGACCCGCAAGGGGTCTCCCTTGCTTTCGTGCGGCGTTGGGCGTGGCGTTGCCACGCGGGAGTCGAGGGCACGCGGCAGCTCGCTCGATTCCGTCGATGCTGGTCGCGGTCGGCGTTGCCGCGCGGGAATCGAGGGCACGCGGCAGCTCGCTCGATTCCGTCGATGCTGGTCGCGGTCGGCGTTGCCACGCGGGAGTCGAGGGCACGCGGCCGCCTTAGGGCCGAGCGTGGCGGTAGCCCCGGCGCCTTCGGCGAGCGGAGGTCAGCAGGAGTGAGGTCGGCAGGAGATCGCGCGGCTCGGCGCGGGGCGGCCGCCGCAACCATCTCGAATCTCCAATGTCGAATCTCGCTCCCCCCTACGCGTACTTCACGCTCCACCACAGATACCAGCCCAGCAGGATCGGCCAGGGGACCAATGCCAGCACGAGGATCGTCACGAAGCCTGCCTGACCCGGGTTGGTGCCGGCGATCGCCGACTCGACGATCTGATGCTCGGTCACGAGAAACAGCACGCCGACCACCACTGCCGACCAGCCGAGCAGTCGGTTGACCAGTCGGTACTGCACCAGGGCGTTCTCCTCGGTGATCTCGACGATCGTGTTGGACATCCACGGCCACCGTTGCACGGCTCGCATGACGATGGCCAGCAGGAGACCGCCGAGGGGGAGGAGAAGGATCGTCCCGGAGGGGCCGGTCGCGACCACCTGCCCACCCGAACCGAACTTCGTCGGGATCGTCGCCGGGAGGCTCGGGTACCACCAGATCGCGTAGCCGAGATTGAAGAGCACCAGGTCGAGGGTCAGGAAGTCGAGGATGTGATCGAACCACGTGCGTTCGGGACGCACGCGGGGCCGCTTGAACCTGTCCTGAAAGATGCCGATCGCCACGAGCGGTTCTCCGAGGACGCCATCATCGCAGGCGGAAGACCAGCAGTCGACTGCCGGCGGGCGCGCGGATCTCGAGATCGGCGCCCGTCGTCGCCGCTCCGTCGCCCGGGCCGAGCGTGAGACCGGCGATCTCGGCGGTACCGTCGATCACGTGGATCCAGCCCGTCGGGAAGTCGTCGTCGATGTGGAGGACGGCGTCGGATTCCGGGCGGGCGATCAGCAGTTCGGCATCCGCCCGCATCGCGATCGACCCGTCGCGACCCGAGCCGGTGACGATCGGCACGAGGGCGTTCCCGGCGAGCCGCGGGCTCGGATCGGCATCCGCATAGCGAGGCTCGCCGCCCGGGGCATCGGGTTCGATCCAGATCTGCAGGAAGTGCACGGGCTCGGTCTGGGAGACGTTGAACTCGGAGTGCCTGACGCCGGAGCCTGCGGACATGTACTGCACGCCGCCGGGGCGGACGACGCCTTCGTTCCCGAGGCTGTCGCGATGGGCGAGACCGCCGTCGAGCACGAGCGAGACGATCTCCATGTCGCGATGGCCGTGCATGCCGAACCCGCCGCCGGCCGCGACGCGATCGTCGTTGATCACCCGCAGGGCCCGGAATCCCGGATGGGCAGGATCGTGATACCCGCCGAAGCTGAAGGTGTGCCGACTGTCGAGCCATCCGAGGTCGGTGCGACCTCGG
>JAUIHC010000161.1 GCA_030432455.1 Phycisphaerae bacterium
GTCGCCGCCGCGGTCGAGGCGGGGGCGGACGAGATCGACATGGTCATCAGCCGCGGGGCGTTCCTTGCGGGCCGCTACGACGAGGTGCAGGACGAGATCGCGGCGGTCAAGCGGGCCTGCGGTCCGGCCCACCTCAAGATCATCCTCGAGACCGGCGAGCTCGGCACCCTCGATCGGGTCCGGCTGGCCTCGGACCTTGCGATCGAGGCGGGGCTCTCCGAGCCGTTCCACGGCGACCGGATCGAGGACGGCGAGGTCTTCATCAAGACCTCGACCGGGAAGATCTCGCCGGCGGCGACCATGCCGGTGGTGCTGGTGATGCTGGAATCGATCCGGGATCGCTTCCTCGCCACCGGCGAGCGGGTCGGTATGAAGCCTGCGGGCGGCATCCGAGCCGCGAAGGCCGCCATTCACCACCTGGTCATGCTGCGGGAGACTCTCGGCGACGACTGGCTCACGCCCAGCCTGTACCGGTTCGGGGCCTCGAGCCTGCTCGACGACCTCGGTCGCCAGCTCCTGCGGCGGCACACCGGCCGCTACATCGGAACAGGCGACATTCCGATCGCCTGATCGCGATCCCGGACGGCGACGCCCAAATTTCCGGACCGTGAAACCGCGATCCGATGCGTGGAATCGGTGCGCGAATCCCGTATGATTCACGCTTTGCGGTTGGAAGAGCAATTGTCCCGGTCCCCTGCTCGAAAGAGTCATCTCCCCTCGGACCCGGGACGATTCATCGATTGTCCGCCCGTACATCGTCCCTTCGGGCATCGTCAGGCATGAGTGAGACCCTGTGTCGTTCGGGGATCGATCGGGGAATGCCATGTCGCTCGCGTTCAGTCCAGTGAAGCATCCAGACCACATCCACGGCTACCGGGTCCTCAAGCACATCGGCAGCGGAGCCGCCAGCGAGATCTACTGCGTCTTCGAGCAGAAGACCGGTCGGCTCTTTGCGCTCAAGCAGGTGCTCTTCGACGACGGCAAGGACAAGGACGACCGCTTCCTCGTGCAGGCCGAGAACGAGGTCAAGGTCTCCAAGAAGCTCGACCACCCCGCGATCCGACGGATCTTCAGCGTCGAGAAGATCCGCCCCAAGGGCTGGACCCGCACCGAGGTCGTGGTGCTCATGGAGCTCGTGGACGGCACGCCGCTGGAGAAGATGCTCATCGGCACCTCCGTCCGCGAGAAGCTCCGGATCTTCCGGATCGTGGCCGAGGCGATGGCCCACATGAACGACAAGGGCTATGTGCACGCCGACATGAAGCCCACCAACGTGCTCGTCACCGAGAAGGGCGAGGTCAAGGTCATCGACCTCGGTCAGGCTCATCCGATCGGGAAGCCCAAGGAACGCATCCAAGGCACCCCCGGCTTCATGGCTCCGGAGCAGACCAGGGTCGAACCGCTCAGCGAGCGGACCGACGTCTACAACTTCGGCGCGACGATGTACTGGATGCTGACCGGCAGCGAAGTGCCGACCGCCGGCCCGCAGTCCGGCCGCGGCGGGGCCGAGGTCCCGACGCCCGCGAACGCCCTCAACGCCGAGGTCCCGCCCTCGCTCGGCGAACTGATCGGGGTGTGTCTCCAGCCGAACGAACACGGTCGCTGGAAGAACATGCACGCGGTCGTCCGTCAGCTCGACAAGGTGCTGGCGGAGATGGACGGCGCCGCCGTCTGATACGCCGCCTTCGGCGGCAGGAGCAGGGGACAGCGCGTCGATCGATCGACATCGCGCCGTCCAAGACCACGAAAGCGAGGCGGGCTGGGGGCAGCCCCCCGCCGAGCGCTTGAGCTAGCTCCCGCTCGGGTGCCAGATCGTCTTCATCTCGGTGAACGGCTCGATGGTCCACGGGGCGTGGCGAGCGTCGTCGTCGTCCCAGTCCGTGCTCGACGCGTCGAGCAACCGCACCCGCTTCAGGTTGTCGGCGGCGCCGAGTTCGAGCGTGCGCCGCTCGTCGGCCGATTCGAACGCGCCCCCCACCGCATCGATGTCGCGATGGGCCGCAACCTCGGGCAGAAGCTCGTCGCGCCGTCCGGTCAGGATGTTGATGACGCCGCCCGGCACGTCGCTGGTGGCACAGATCTCCGCGAAGACCATCGCGGGAAGCGGATTCGTCTCGCTCGCCGTGGCCACCACGACGTTGCCGCCCGCCAACATCGGGGCGACCACCGACACCAGTCCGAGCAGCGGCGGCGTCTCGGGCGAGATCGCGACGCAGACGCCGGTCGGCTCCGGCATGGTGAAGTCGTGGTACGGCCCGTTGACCGGATTCCGACATCCGATCACCTGCGGGTACTTGTCGCACCACCCCGCGAACGCGACGAGGCGATCGATGGACGCCTCCACCTCGCGTCGCGCCCGGGCCGCGGTCGCGACCTTGCCGGTCGCGGCGTCGGGCACGGTCCGGATCGCGTCCGCCAGCTCCGACGCCCGCCCCTCGGCCATCTCCGCCATGCGATAGAGGATCTGCCCGCGGTTGTAGGCATCGCGAGCCCACCAGCCCGGCAGCGCCGACCGCGCCGCCTCGACGGCGTTGCGAAGGTCCTTGCGACTCGCGCGACAACAGTGCGCGACGACACGCTCCCGCGCGTCCCGAACGATCACAGTCCGCCCGCTCTCGGTCCGCGGAAAGGCACCGCCGATGAAGAGCTTCCAGGTCTTGAGGATGGGTTCACGGGTCATGGCTGTTCTTTCACCACGGAGGGCACGGAGGGGCACAGAGGGCCACGGAGAAAAGAAAAAAGGCCCGACTTCGTCAGGTCACCCGATCGGGCATGGATGATTCGGGAATGCTTGAATCGGAGTGGATTTCGAAGTCGATCATCGGGGCCGCCATCGCGGTGCACCGGCATCTGGGACCGGGGCTGCTGGAGCGGATCTATCTCGACGCGCTGTGCTACGAGATGTCGTGCTCGGGCTTGGCAGCGCAATCCGAGGTTCTGGTGCCCGTGACCTATCGCGGACATCGACTCGGTGCGCCACTCAGGATGGACCTGCTCGTTGAAGAGACCGTCATTGTGGAGATCAAGTCGGTGGAGTCGCTGCTCCCCGTACACGAGTCTCAGTTGATTTCCTATCTGCGACTGAGCGGGTTCAAAGTCGGACTGCTGATCAACTTCAATGTGTCGAAGCTGACCGACGGCATCCTCCGCAGAGTCGTCTGACACCAGACACGACTTCGCCACAGGGCCCGGGATCACCCAACCAAGACCACCCCTCCGTGGCCCTCCGTGCCCCTCCGTGAACTCCGTGGTCACCCGACTCACAACTCCAGATACCCGCGGAGACCGTGGAGCCCGCCCTCGCGGCCGAACCCGCTCTCCTTGACACCGCCGAACGGACTCGTCGCGTCGAAGCGGTTGTAGGTGTTGAGCCAGACGACGCCGGCGTTCAGTCGGCCCGCGATCTCGAAGATCTTGCTGCCCTTGTCGGTCCAGACGCCGGCAGCGAGACCGTAGCGGGTGTCGTTGGCGCGACGGATCGCCTCTTCGGGGGTGCGGAAGCTCATGACCGCGAGCACCGGGCCGAAGATCTCCTCGCGGGCGACGGTGTGGTCGGGCTGCACGCCGGTCAGGAAGGTCGGGCGGCAGAAGAAGCCGCGCTTGGGAAGCACGCAGTCGCACGGCTCGTGTCGCGTCGCACCCTCGGCCACGCCCTGATCGAGGTAGCCGCGGATCGTGTCGAGCTGCCCCTTGGAGTTGATCGCGCCGATATCGGTGTTCTTGTCGAGCGGATCGCCCACGCGGAGGGTGGACAAGCGGCGGTCGAGCTTCGCGATCACCTCGTCGAGCACCGGCTCCTCGACGAAGAGTCGGCTGCCCGCGCAGCAGACGTGACCCTGATTGAACCAGATGCCCTGCACGATGCCCTCGATCGCCTGATCGATCGACGCGTCGGCGAACACGATGTTCGGACTCTTGCCACCGAGTTCGAGGGTGAGTCGCTTGCCGGTGCCGGCACACGCGGCCGCGATCGCCTTGCCGACCTGCGTGCTGCCGGTGAAGGCGACCTTGTCGACGCCGGGGTGCTCGACGAGCGCCTTCCCGGTCGCGCCCGCGCCGGTCACGATGTTCACGACGCCGGGCGGCAGTCCGCACTCGTCGCAGATCTCCGCGAAGCGAAGCGCGGTGAGCGGCGTCGTCTCCGCGGGCTTGAGCACCACGGTGTTCCCGCAGGCGAGCGCCGGCGCGATCTTCCACGCGAGCATCAGCAGCGGGAAGTTCCACGGGATGACCTGCCCGCAGACCCCGATCGGGCGGGGCTCGACCGCACCCGGGAAGGCGTAGCGAAGCTTGTCGCACCACCCCGCGTGGTGGAAGAAGTGCTGGGCGACCAGCGGAAGATCCACGTCGCGGCTCTCGCGGATCGGCTTGCCGCCGTCCATCGACTCGAGGATCGCGAGCTCGCGGGCCCGCTCCTGGAGGCGACGGGCGATCCGGTAGAGGAACTTGGCCCGCTCGGTCGGCTTCAGACGGGCCCACTTCGGGAACGCCTTCCGCGCTGCGGCGACCGCGGCATCGATGTCGGCGGCATTGGCCTCGTCGCAGCGAGCGAGCACCGCCTCGGTCGCGGGGTTGACGGTCTCGAAGGTCTTCCGGCCCCGGCTGGCGGTCCAGCGGCCGTCGATGAACAGGCGGTACCGATCGGCGATCTCGACCCGGGTCGTCTCCGGGGCGGGGGCATCGGTCCATTCGATGACGGGAGAGTCGGTCGAAGCGGCGGAGGTCGAGGTCATGCGGTCTCCAGACCCCCCGATCCTACCGGAAGGCCCGACTCCCCAGTCCGCTCTCCACTTTCCACTCTCCACTCTCCCCCCAGTACCCTCCCCGCCATGCGCATCCTCTCCGTGGACATCGGTGGCACCAACATCAAGACCCTGCTCTCCGGCGAAACGCCTGAGGACCGGCGACGGGTTCCCAGCGGGACCGAGTTCACGCCGGACGACATGGTCCGGGCGATCGACGAACTGCGATCGCGCGACGACTACGACGCGATCACCATCGGTCTGCCCGCCCCGATCCGCGAAGGCCGCGTGCTCAAGTCGCCGGTGAACCTGGGCCCGGGCTGGGACGCCTTCGACTTCACGGCGGCGTTCCCCGGCAAGCCGCTTCGGCTCGTCAACGATGCGGCGATGCAGGCGATCGGAAGCTACGAGACCGGCAAGATGCTCTTCCTCGGCCTGGGCACCGGACTCGGCACCTGTCTCATCGCGCACCACCATGTGCTCCCGATGGAGCTCGGGCACATGCCGTTCAAGAAGGGACGGACCTTCGAGCAGATCGTCGGCGAGGGACCCCGGCTCGAGATGGGCAACAAGGCGTGGCGGAGGGAGGTCTGGGAGGTCGTGGACATCCTCTATCACGGCCTGCTGCCCGACTCGATCTGCCTCGGCGGCGGCAACGCAAAGAAGATCGCCAAGCACCCCGAGGAGATCCCCGACTTCGTGACTCTGGGGGAGAACACCAACGCCTTCCTGGGCGGCTTCAAGGTCTGGACCGACGAGCGATACGAGCGGACGGTCCCGGTGCTGGGCGGGTGAGACGCATGGGGCGACGCTCCACCGGTTTCCGGACCGGACGCCCACCCCAATCTTTCTAGAAAACGAATGCCTACGCTTGGCGAACCCGCCCGCTCGACCTACGGTAGGGGGCTGGTCGTCATTTCCAGCGCGATTCGCGCACCCGCCTCATCATCCAAAGAGACGCCTCCGCATGCTGTCACTCGCCGCCTGCCTGCTGGCCGCCCTTCCGGGCTTCACCGACTGCAACGACAACGGGATCGACGACGCGATCGAGATCGCGAAGGGTCTCGCCACCGACTGTCAGGGCAACGGATACATCGACGAGTGTGAACTGGGAGGCGTGACCCCCATCGGCTACTGGCGTCTTGAGGAACCCGGCGGCACCACCATCGCCGATTCCGGGCCCCTCGGACTCGACGGCACCACCTCCGACACCAACCCGACCGCCGACATCGGCCCCGGCGTGATTCCGGTGACCGGCGCGGAGAACCTGCTCGGCCGCACCATCGCCGGCAGCGGCTCGATCCTCGTGGCCGACCCCGCGGGCGATCTCTCGTTCGGCGGCGAGAGCTTCACGATCGAGGCGTGGGTCCGCATCGATCAGCGTTCGGACACCAGCGGCCCCAACCAGCGACAGACGCTCGTGCAGAAGAAGGCGATCGCCGCGGGCGGTGCCGCCACCGACTATCTCGTGCTCGCCCAGGCCGGCGACATCTCCGAGAACGCGGCTACCAACTACGGCAAGAACGCCGACTTCAGCGGTCGCGAACTCGCCATCCTCTTCGGCACCGGTTCGGAGACCTGGCTGGTCACCTCGAACTTCGAGATCCGCGACGGCGAGTGGCACCACATGTCGGTCTCCCTCGACGCCGAGCGGAACAAGGTCCGCTTCACGCTCGACGACGGGTGGCAGCTCATCAACTTCGACGAACAAGGGCACACGACCAGCGGCGGTCCGCTGCTGATCGGCGCCCACACCAACACCAACGGCAACTACAACCAGTTCCTCCGTGGTGCCGTGGACGAGGTCCGCATCACCGAGGGGGTGCTCCCCCTCGAACTCCTGCTCGACGACTTCCGCGGCGGCGACTGCGACGGCAACGGTGTCCCCGACGGCTGCGACATCGCCGACGGTGCCGCGGTGGACTGCGACGGCAACGGGCAGCCCGACTCCTGCCAGCTCGAGAACAACGACTGCGACGGCAACGGGGTGCCGGACCAGTGCGACCCCGACTGCAACGGCAACGGCATCACCGACGCGTGCGACATCGCCCTCGGCGCCAGCGACGACTGCCAGCCCGACGGCATCCCCGACGAGTGTCAGATCGCGGGCAACCGGACCA
>JAUIHC010000162.1 GCA_030432455.1 Phycisphaerae bacterium
GCCTTGAGGTCGTTGACGCTGACCATCGCCTCGGCGCGGTTCAAGACCTTGCGCAACTGCACGCCGTTCTTCATGTACTGGAAGTTGTCGGCGAAGACATCGCGGAGCAGGGCCTTGCGGCGACGGAGTCGGTCGGCGGTGGCGCTGGCTGCGTCGACGACCTGCACGCGAGGGCCGAGGGTGAGGTTCTTCAGGGCCGGAAAGAGCGTGCCGTTCACGAACTCGAGGAGATCGTCACCGGTGCGGCCTTCATCATCGGCGGCCCAGGCCCGCCAGCGGAGGTCGGGATGGGTGTGGGTGGTACCGCCCACCTCCCACTCGACGGCTTCGAGCGGCGAGACGTAGTCGTCCTCGAAGACCTCGAGTTCCTTCTCGCGTTCGTCCCAGACCTTGAGGAAGAAGATCCACGCCAACTGACTGATGCGGTTGACATCGCTCCCGGTGCCGGGATCCTTCCGCATCTCGTCCTGAAGCGACTTGACCGAGGTACTGACGGCCATGGTTTCTGCGATGTCCTTTCGGGGGGGATGCGATCGGTTCAACCGGTCGCGTAGAGCGCCATCTCAAGGTCGCGAACCGCGGCCTCGTAGCCCCGGCGTCCGCCGAAGCCCTTCACGAGTTCGAGCGGCATGCCGACCTGATCGAACGGAGGCGCTGCGAGGACGCCGATGTCCTCCACCGCCGCCAGCCCTTCGTCGGCGTACTTCTCGAGCAGGATCTCGATGACCCGCCGCGACTGCTCGCCGTACTTGGCGAAGATGTGCCGCTTCTTGACATTGTCGGCCCGTTCGCGACGGGTCAGCGGCGGCTGATCGAACGCGACATGGCACACGAGATCGAACGGGTCGAACGCCCCGGGGTGGCTCTTCTCGACGGTGTCGCGGATCTCGTCGAAGAAGACGCCCTGCTCCTCGAGTTCGGTCACGATCACCTGCTTGCGCTCGGCGTCGCTCCACGCCGCGAGGAAGGCGTCGAGATTGCGGAAGCGGTCGGTGATGCGGGACTTCGCGTAGTCGGTGAGGCTCTCGGTGATGAGTCTGCCGTCGGGGCCGAGGTACTGGACGCGTTCGCCAAGGACCGCGACGGGGACGCCGCTGACGATGTAGCGGGGTCGCTTGGTGGGGTCGGGGTCGTCAATGACGCCGGGATCGGTCGGGTCGGTGATGCCCTCGCCTGTCTCGTCGCCGGGGGTTTCACCGTCGTCGTCGGGATCGACCGGATCGTCGATCGACTTCGGGTCGTAGACGACCTCGGGAAGCCCGTCGAAGTTGGGGTCGGCGAAGTGCCGGGTGACGCCCCGGAAGTCCATGATCGTGAACCAGGTCTTGCCGTGCTTCTCGTCCACACGGGTGCCGCGACCGACGATCTGCTTGAACTCGCCCTGCGAATTGATCTCCTGATCGATCACGATCAACTGACAGTCCTTCGCATCGACGCCGGTGGTGAGCAGTTTCGAGGTGGTGGCGATGACCGGATAGGTCTTCTTGGGGTTGATGAAGTCATCGAGCCGGGCCTTGCCCTCGGGGTTGTCGCCGGTGATCTGGACGACATAGTCGTGGACCCGCGAGGCCTCGCCGGGAAAGCGGGCGGCCACCTCGTTGACGAGCGCGGCACGCATGCGGGCGGCGTGGTCGATGTCCACGCAGAAGACGATCGCCCGCGCGTGGACGCCGATCTTCTCGATGTAGTCGACCACGAGGCGGGCGACGGTCTTCGTCCGGTGGTTGAGGACGAGCGTCTTCTCCATGTCCTTCTGGTTGTACTCGCGGTCCTCGATCTCCTCGCCGAGGTCGTCGATCATCCCCGGGGTCGGCCGCCAGCCCTGCACATCCTTGTCGATGTTGTAGCGAACCACCTTGTACGGCGCAAGAAAGCCGTCCTCGATGCCCTGACCGAGGGTGTAGTAGTAGACCGGGTCGCCGAAGTAGGTCGTGGTGGAGACATCGTCCGTCTCCTTGGGCGTCGCAGTCAGCCCCAGGTGGATCGCGCCGCGGAAGTAGTCGAGCACCTCGCGCCAGGCGCTGGTCTCCTTCGCGCTGCCGCGGTGACACTCGTCCACCACGATGAGGTCGAAGAAGTCGGGGGAGAACTGCCGGTAGAGATCGGGGTCGCCGTCCTTGCCGGTGATCGCCTGGTAGAGGGCGAGGTAGATCTGGTACGAGGGATCGGCCTGCCGGTTGGTGATCTTGGTCATCACCGACGCGAAGGGCTTGAAGTCGTTGACGCGGGTCTGGTCGACGAGGATGTTGCGGTCGGCGAGGAAGAGCACCCGCTTGACCGCGCCCGACTTCCAGAGTCGGTGGATGATCTGGAAGGCGGTGTAGGTCTTGCCGGTGCCGGTCGCCATGACGAGGAGCGCCCGGCGTTCACCCTTGGCGACCGTCTCGACGACCCGCTGGATGGCGATCCGCTGGTAGTACCGCGGTTCCTTGCGATCGGCGGGATCCTCGTAGTAGGGCTCGGTGGCGATCGCGGTGGCGCTCGCGGAGTCGAGCCCCTTCCACTGGCGGTAGCGGTCCCACATCGCGTCGGGCGAGGGAAACGCGTTCATCGCGAGGGACGCCTCCACATCCGTGCCCTGGCCGGTGCGGTCGTGGATGTGGAATCCGGTGCCGTCGGAGGCGATCGCGAAGGGAACGTCGAGTTGCTCGGCGTAGCGAAGGGCCTGCTGGATGCCGTTGGCAGGCCCGAGCCCCTGCTTCTTCGCCTCGAGGACGGCAAGGGCGACGCTGCCCCGGAAGAGGACATAGTCGGCCCGAGCGGGCGTGCCGCGGTGGGTCAGTCGGCCCCGGACCTGGATCCGCCCGTCGGTGAAGGTGTACTCCCGCCGGATCTGCGTCTGAATGTCCCACCCCGCGGCCTCGAGGGCCGGGGTGATGAGCCGCATGCAGGTCTCGGTCTCGGTGAGGGGCATCGCGGCGGCGATTCTAGAGGATGGCAGGTCGGGAACTGGGGCGAGATTCGGGTGGCGGTTTGTGGCGGAATCTGCCGCCCGAACTCCCGCCGTCCCGTCACTCCCCCGCCGTCTCCTCGAGCAGTTCCGCGATCGGGCGTCGGGCGTTCTCGTCCTCACCATCCAGCTCGCGCCACCAGAGCCTCGCGGCGGCGGACGGGCCGGTGGGCCGCATCTCGACCTCGAGGTCGCTCGCGCCGTCGGGCAGGATGATCGAGTCGCTCTCCACCGTGAACCGCTCGCCGAGTTGGGCCGACTCCCCCGCTCGGAGCACCACCGAGCGACCGCGACGGACCACGATCTCGACATCGCGGCCCTCGACGCCGATCACCACGAAGGTCGTCTCCCTCCGCTCGACCGGGATCCGATGCACCACGAGCGTGGCCGACCCGCCGTCGTTCGTGGTCGGCCAGTCGTCGATCTCGACGGCGTTCACCGCCGACACCGCGGGGTCGGTGCCGTCCCCGCCGTGCACCCGACGCACGATGCCCCGCATCACCGGAGTGGTGGACCCCGGCTCGATCCGCAGGTCGTCGAACCGCGGCGGCGCGGGCAGGTTCCGCACGAAGACGACCACCAGCGCCGCGACGATCGCGGTCGCCAGCCCGACCAGAAGCCACGCCCCCGCCCCGCCCCGCCGGGCGGTTCGGCAGGTCCGATCCTGGTGATGAGGGGTGCGGCGCATGGTCGGATCGTACCCGTGATCGCCGCGTGAACCCTCAGCCGAGCACCCGCGTCGCGGCCGCGAGGGCGGTCAGGATCGCGACCACGACCACCGCGGTCCGCAGCACTCGCCGACGCCCGGCGGTCGCGGGGTCGCGGTGGTCGCCGGTCTGCATGCGGACCTCGGCCATGCGGGCTCGGATCTCGGCGATGCGGCGGTTCTCCTCGGCGACATCGACGACCGGCCGGGCCTGCAGATGCAGTCGAAGCGCGGTGCGGGAGCAGTCGAGGGCCCGGGCCGCGTCGCGCTCGCCCCAGCCCAGCACCCGACGGAGCACCCACGCCTCCTGCGTCCGGTCGCCCCCGCCCGCCACGCGTTCCCGATGCTCGATGATCGCCAGCTGCTCGCCCCGCGGTCCGTCCATCACCCGTCGCGACAGACGGGCCGCGGCGACCGCGGCGTCCGACGGTGACTCGCCGAGCGCCACGAGCAGTCGGGCGATGCGGCGGGTGCGGGCTGCGGGGTGTGAACCAGGCACGAGAAAAGTCTACGACGACGGATCCACCGCCTCCTGACCGATACACTCCAGACCGACGAGAGCCCGAAGCACGGAAGCGGAGGCCGTTCGGTTTGTTGAAGATCCAGTCCTCGTCCCCGATCGTTCGCCATCGATCCGCGTTCCGCCGCCGCCACGCCGTGGTCGCCGCGGTGCTCGTCGGTCTCGCGGCCATCCCGACCGCGGGCCTCATGATGGGTGGCGGATCGTCCACGCCGGTACCCGCGACCTCGCCCCCCCGCGAGGCCCCGGCGCCGACCACCGTTCCAGACACACCGCGCTCGCCGCTCTCACCCGCCACCGAGCCGCTGCGACGGCCGATCCGCACGGTCGCCGTGCACCGGGCATCGGCGAACAGCGAGGCCGCTCTGGCCCGTCGCATCTCGGAACTGGTGCGGGCGTCCAACCTCGTCGGGAAGGGCAAGGGCGAGGTCTCGGTCAGCGTCCGGGCGTGCGACGACGGCGACGGTCCGGGTCGCGAGATCGTCGCCATCGACGCCACGCGACCGATGATCCCCGCGAGCAACATGAAGGTGATCTCGACCGGCGCGGCCCTTCACGCCCTCGGCCCCGACTTCGAGTTCGTCACGCGGGTCGTGCGGCACGGCGACACCTTCACGATCGTCGGCGACGGCGATCCCGCCTTCGGCGACCCGGCGTTCTTCGAGAATCTGGTCTTCACAGACGCCGACGGGCGGCAGCGGAGCCTCGACGAGGAGGCGCTGCTCGGCTTCTGGGTGGACGCGATCGCGGCGTCCGCGGACGATCGGCCGATCCGCCTGCTGGTGGACGACTCGATCTTCGAGCCGGTGTTCTGGCACGACGGGTGGAATCCCAACGATCGCCTCAAGCGGTACGCCGCCGAGGTGACCGGGCTCAACTTCCACCGCAACACCCTGCACTTCCGCCCCGATGCGACGGTCGGCGGGAGTCGGCCGGACTGGAGCGACATGCGGCCGCGGGCGGGGTGGCTGCTCGACTCCAGCCGCAACATCTCGACCCGAGGCGGTCCGAAGGACGACTCCACCGCCTGGATCAGCCGCCTGCCCGAGTCCAACGACCTGACCTTCCGAGGCACCGTCAAGGGCCGCTTCTCCCAATCGGACGACGCGCTGGAGGTCACCTGTCACGATCCCCCGATGGTGCTCGCCGACCTGCTCGCTGAGCGTCTGCAGGACCGCGGAGCCACCGTCGTCTCCGTCGGGCGCGCCGATCGGCCCGCGCCGTCCGACGCCGTCGCGGTCGGCCCCGTGGTGCGGACGCCGATCGCGCCGATCGTCGAGCGGTGCAACGAGGAGAGCCAGAACCTCTACGCGGAATCGCTGCTCAAGCGGACGGTCCACGCCCGGACCGGACGCCCCGGATCCTGGGCCGACGCCGACACGATCATCGAGGCGATCGCGATCGAGCGGCTCGGCGAGGACGCCGCTCCGCTCCTCGATGCGGTGCACATCTCCGATGGTTCCGGGCTGAGCCGCCACAACCGCGTCACCGCGAGCCTCCTCACCGCGTGGCTCGACTCCTTCGACGACGATCCGGCCCTGCGACGGCTGTTCGTCGAAAGCCTCAGCCGGGGTGGTGATCCGAAGGACGGCACCCTCGCGAAACGATTCCGCGACCTGCCCGAAGGCTGCCAGGTGGACGGCAAGTCGGGCTACATCAGCGGGGTCAGCACCCTGAGCGGCTTCGTCACCGCGCCCGACGGTCGGCGCTGGAGCTTCAGCGTGCTCTGCAACGATGTCGCCCACGACATCCGCGGTGCCAAGTCCCTCCAGGAACGCGTGGCCCGGGCGATCGCGCTGCACGGTCTGGCATCGTGACCACGGAGTCGGTCCCGTCCCCACACCCCGATCTCGTCCGGGCGTCGGAGATCCTCCGCGACGTCTGGGGTCACGACGACCTTCGCCCACTCCAGCAACGCGCCGTCACCGCGGTCCTGGAAGGACGCGACGCCCTGCTCGTCCTGCCCACCGGCGGCGGCAAGTCGGTCTGCTACCAGCTGCCCCCGCTCGTCCGCGAGCGGCCCGCGATCGTGCTGAGTCCGCTGGTCAGCCTCATGAAGGATCAGGTGGACGGCCTTCGCGCCAACGGCGTCCCCGCGGCCGCGCTTCATGGACTGGTGGACGAGGCGGCGCGACGGGAGATCATCCGCGACTTCGTCGCCGGACGCGTGCCGGTGCTCTACCTCGCCCCCGAGCGGCTCGGCCTCGGGTCGCTGAGGTCGATCTTCGCCGACGCCGATCCCTGCCTGATCGCGATCGACGAGGCCCATTGCATCAGCCAGTGGGGCCACGACTTCCGCCCCGACTATCGCCGTCTGGCCGCGATCCGCGAGGCGATCCCCGATGTCCCGATGCTCGCCTGCACCGCGACCGCGACGCCGCGGGTCCGCGACGACATCGTCGAGCAGCTCCGACTCCGCGACGCCGAACGGATCGTCGGCTCGGTGGATCGTCCGAATCTCGTCTTCCGGGTGCGGCCCCGCACCGATGCGACCGCCCAGATCCTCGACGTGCTCGACCGCCATCGTGGCGACGCGTCGATCATCTACGCGCAGACGCGGGCCGAGACCGAGCGGATCGCCGCGGCGCTGCGCCGCAAGGGCATCGAGGCCGCGCACTACCACGCGGGCATGAGTGCCGAGGATCGAAGCGG
>JAUIHC010000163.1 GCA_030432455.1 Phycisphaerae bacterium
AGACACGCACGATCGAATCACGGAACCCCCGCTCGATCGGAGGAGCGATCTCCGATAAGAAGACGACGCGGACGCGGTCGATGGCTTCTGCGGTGAAACAGGAGATTCGATGGCTCGGGCGTGGGGGAGTGGCGGGTACCGTCCGAGAGGACGAGCAGGATCCGCAGTCGTCCCGAGGGGCCGCCGCGATCTCGCGGGTCAGTCAATCAGAGCACGTCATCGAGAGAGCGCCACATGCCCGTCGATCGCACCAGTTATCCAACCGACCCGGCCCGACCGGTCGCTTGTCCGTCCACCGTACATGCCGATGGGACGCCCAAAATACCCTTGCCGGAAGGTGGGATGCTCCGGCCGCTTCGCACCCATCTGGACGCGCGGGGGTCCCTGACGGAGTTCTACGACCCGCGGTGGGACCTTCCCGGCGACGGCGTGCGCTTCGGTGAGTTCGTGACGTTTCGTCCCGACGTCGTCAAGGGTTGGGCGAGGCATCGCCACAAGACCGATCGGCATTTCGTCATGCTCGGCGACATTCAGTGCGTTCTCTACGACGATCGTCCGGAGTCCTCCACCAAGGGTCTGATCACGGATGTGACGCTGGGGCCCTCCGCGCCGCAGTTGCTGGTCATTCCGCCGATGGTCTGGCATGCATTCCGGAACCTCTCGAGCACGGACGCGCTTCTGGTGGGGATTCCTGACCGGGTCTATGACCATGACGCGCCGGACAAGGAGACCCTGCCCATGACGAACGACATCATTCCCTACCGCTTCGTCTGATGCCCGCATGAGAGGGGGCGATGTGCCCAAGGTGTCCGTCATCATTCCGACCTACAACTGGAGCGAGGTCCTTCCGTACTCCATCGGCAGCGTTCTGCGACAGACCATGGACGATCTCGAGGTGCTCGTGGTCGGGGATGGATGCACGGACGACAGCGAGCAGGTGGTGGAGGCGATCGGGGATCCTCGCGTCCGGTGGCACAACGCCGAACAGAACCATCGTGATCAGGCGTTCGTCAATCAATGGGCACTCGAACACGCCCGGTCGCCCGTGGTCTCCTATCTCAATCACGACGACCTCTATCTGCCTCACGCCCTCGAGTCGATGTTGGCGACGATCAATGCGGGCGCGACCTGCTGCCACGGCATCGTCTACATGGTGGTGCTCGATTCGAGACCACTGCTCGGCAGCACGACCGCGGACGGCTTCGACCCCGGGCACTGGATGTCACCCTCGGGCGTGATGCACACGCTCGACGCCGGCCTTCAGGTCGGCGGCTGGAAGCGTCGCATCGAGACGGGGCGTGTGCCACAGGAAGAGTTCTGGAATCGCTTTCTGCAGGCCGGGTACCGATTCGTTCCGGTTCCTCGGGTCGTCAGCGTCAAGTTTCCCGCCGCCTGGCGACCGAATCTCTACGCCGATCGCCCGTCGCATGAACAAGAGGCCTGGAGCGCTCGGATCCGGTCCGAACCCGATCTGGAGCGGACATTGATGGCGGACCTGCTGCGGCACTACAGCCGGGACGCCGTGATCACGCCGGCGCGGGCCATCCAGGCGTTGAAGTCGCGGGTGAGAGCGTTCCTGACGAGTCCGCTGAAGGGACGGAAACGGCGGAAGGAGATCGAGCATTGGAAGAGGGTTCAGGCCTACAAGGGGCTCGACCCCCGGACGCCCGACGGCGACGCGGCATCCTGATTCCGGACGGTACGGATCCGGAGCGGATCGACCCCGCACCCCGTCCTGCTTCTTCCGATCCACCTCTCGACGGCGGGGACCACGTTCGGTCACGCCCCCGGATCGCGGGGGTCAGTGGTCAGTGGTCGGTGGCGGGGATGTCCACCCCCAGCCGATCCGCACAGTCCCGCGCGATCTCGTAGCCCGCGTCGGCGTGGCGGAAGACACCCATCATCGGATCGTTGGTCAGCACGCGGGCGAGACGCCTCGCCGCGGCCTCGGTGCCGTCGGCCACGATCACCTGCCCGGCGTGCTGGCTGAAGCCGATGCCCACGCCGCCACCGTGATGGAAGCTCACCCAGCTCGCGCCGCTGGCGATGTTCACGCCGAAGTTCAGAAGGGGCCAGTCGCTGACCGCGTCGGTGCCGTCGAGCATCGCCTCGGTCTCGCGGTTCGGGCTCGCCACGCTGCCGCAGTCGAGGTGATCGCGTCCGATCACGATCGGCGCAGACACCTTCCCGTCGCGGACGAGCTCGTTGAAGAGGAGGCCCGCCTTGTCGCGCTCGCCGAGACCCAACCAGCAGATGCGGCAGGGGAGTCCCTGGAACGCGACGCGTTCGTGGGCCATCGTGAGCCAGCGGTGCAGCCCCGGGTCATCGGGGAAGAGCTCCATGAGCGCCCGGTCGGTCGTCTCGATGTCCTTCGGATCGCCCGAGAGCGCGCACCATCGGAACGGGCCGCGGCCGACGCAGAACTGGGGGCGGATGTAGGCGGGGACGAAGCCGGGGAAGGCGAACGCGTCCGCGAAGCCGTTGTCGAGGGCCCGCTGGCGGATGTTGTTGCCGTAGTCGAAGGTCTTCGCGCCCTTCGCCTGCAGCCGGACCATGATCCTGACATGCTCCTCCATCGTGTCGATGGATCGCTCCTGATACGACTCGGGGTCGGCGGCGCGAAGGGCGTCCGCCTCCTCGGGGCTCAGGTCCACCGGGTAGTAGCCCTCGAGCGGATCGTGGGCGGAGGTCTGGTCGGTGAGGACGTCCGGGACGATGTTGCGTTCCTCCAGCCGCCGCAGGAGATCGACGATGTTGCCGGTCCAGCCGACCGAGATCGGCTGTCGTGCGGCCTTGAGCTCGAGGGCGCGGTCGATCGCGGCGTCGAGGTCGTCCACGATCTCGTCGAGGTAGCGGTCGTGGACCCGCTTCTCGAGTCGGTCGCGCTGCACATCGGCGATGAGGCAGGTGCCCTCGGCCATCGTCACCGCGAGCGGTTGGGCGCCGCCCATGCCGCCGCACCCGCCGGTCACGCTGAGGGTGCCCGCGAGCGAACCACCGAAGTGTTGGCGGCCGCACTCGGCGAAGGTCTCGTGCGTCCCCTGCAGGATGCCCTGCGTGCCGATGTAGATCCACGACCCCGCGGTCATCTGGCCGTACATCATGAGGCCCTTCGCCGCGAGATCGTCGAAGTGCTCCTGCGTGGCCCAGTGGGGAACGAGATTGGAGTTGGCGATGAGCACGCGGGGCGCGTCCTCGTGCGTCCGCACCACGCCGACCGGTCGGCCGCTCTGGACGAGGAGGGTCTCGTCGGGCTCCAGTCGCTGGAGGGTGGCGACGATCGCGTCGAAGTCCGCCCAGCTCCGCGCCGCCTGTCCGCGACCGCCGTAGACGACGAGCTTCTCGGGATGCTCGGCGACCTCGGGGTCGAGGTTGTTCATGAGCATCCGCATCGCGGCCTCCGCGGCCCAGGTGCGGCAGGTCTTCTCGGCACCGCGGGGGGCGCGGACGACACGACTCTCGGTGGCGGTCATGGTCTGATCTCGGGGGCTGGAGCGGGACGATCTTCCGGGGCGGTCAGGATAGGCCCGGGGAGGTCGTGGGGGGCGCCGCGAGGCGGAATCGCGAGGTGCTCAGTCGAGCCCGCCGGTGGCGATCAGTCGTTCGACGACGGCGATGTCGCGGGCCGGCGGGCGGTCGCCCGCAAGCGGTGCGACCACCCGTCGAAGGGCCGCGTGGGCCGCCTCGACGCCGGCCCCGCTGGAAAGCGGCCGCTGGTGCTCGAGCGCCTGGGCCATCACGAGCAGTTCGATCGCGATCACGCTCCGCAGCAGCTCGACGCTTCGCAGGGCGAGGAGCCCCGCGGTCGCGCCCATCGAGTTGTAGTCCTCGATGCCGGCGCTGGTCGGGATGTTCGCGACGCTGGCAGGATTCGCCAGGGTCTGCATCTCGCTGGTGCAGGCGGCCGCGGTGTACTGGGCGATCATGAGACCGCTCTGCAGACCGGGATCTGCCGCGAGGTAGGGCGTCACCGGGTTGTGCACGTCGTGGCCCGAGAGCACCCAGTAGACGCGGCGTTCCGAGATGCCCGCGACATGGACGAGGGCGATCCGCAGCAGGTCGAGATGGATCGCCAGCGGCATGCCGTGGAAGTTGCCGCCCGAGCGGATCGAGGCGTCGCCGTCCGGTCCCGCGAGAACCAGGGGGTTGTCGGTGACGGCGCCGAGCTCATGGCCGACGATCCGCCGGACCGAGTCGATCGCGTCGGCCGCCGCCCCGAGCACCTGCGGGGCCGCCCGGAGCGAGTAGGGATCCTGCACCCGGGGATCGTTCTCGCGATGGGCCTCGACGATCGTCGAGCCCTCGAGCAGCGTCCGCAGTCGTCCGGCGACCGCGATCTGTCCCGGCTGGCGACGGGCCTCGTGGATCTCCGGGGCGAGGGGGCCGTGACTGGCGCGGCAGCCGTCGAGGCTCATCGCGGTCGCGACCAGTGCCGCGTCGAGGATGCGATCGACATCGAAGAGCGCGAGCGCCCCGCAGGCGGCCATGAGGTGGGTGCCGTTGAGCAGGGCGAGCCCCTCCTTCGCCTGCAGGTGCAGGGCGGGGAGGCCGAGGGCGCTGCACGCGAGTCCGGTCGGCTCGATCCGACCGTTCCAGTGGACGTGGCCTTCGCCGAGCAGCGTCAGCGCGAGGTGGGCCAGTGGTGCGAGATCGCCGGAGGCACCGACCGATCCGCGACTCGGGACCACGGGGACGAGGTCGTGGTCGAGCATCGCGATCAGGCGATCGACGAGTTCCGGTCGCACGCCGCTGAGTCCGCGGGAGAGACTCGCGGCGAGGATCGCCATCATCGCGCGGACCACGCGGGGCGGCAGCGGATCCCCGACGCCCGCGGCGTGGCTGCGGACGATGTTGGTCTGCAGCTCCTCCAGCCGATCCGGCTCGATCCGAACCTTCGACAGCGAGCCGAATCCGGTGTTGAGGCCGTAGACGGCTTGGGGGCCGGCGGCGATCCGTGCGACCGCGGCTCGACTCTCGGCCATCTTCGCCCGAGCCGCATCCGCGAGCGCGAGCGTCGCCCGCCGATCCGCGATCGCGGCGACGTCGTCCGCCCCGAGCGGGGCGCCGTCGAGTGCGATGCGTCGGATCTCGGCCGTCACTCGGCGTGATCCTCGACGTATCCGCGCGACCAGCCGAGCCCCATGGCGACGCCCATGAGCGAGCCGGCCGCGGCGTCGATCGGCATCGGGATGCCCAGACCGGAGGCCCGGCCGCCGGCCCAGGCGGCGATCGAGTCGCCGCCCGAGATGCCGATCCACGCCTGCCCGATCGCGATGAAGACGAGCGGGGCCGCGAAGAGCAGCACCGGCTGGATCCGCGGAGCGAGCATGCGGCCGGCCATGCCGGTCGCCACGCCGGCGAGCGTGGTCGCGGCGATCGCCTGGCCCTTGAGGTCGTTGCCTGCGATCGCCCAGATGGCGACGAGACTCAGGGCACCGGCGGCGGCGCCGCGAATCGCATCGCTGTCGAAGACCGACGCGGGATCGGTCGCGGTCGCGGGGTCGTTCCACGGCTGGTCGGGCAGCGGTCCGGTGAGTCGCATGACTCCGGCGGCCACGAGCAGCACCACCACGGCCCAGATCAGCGTCTCGACCGCGACCATGACCTGATCCCCGCCCGCGAACAGGAGGTCGAGATGGGTGCCGCACTGCATCGAGAGCGCCGCGAGCCCTCCGCCGATCACGAAGGCGGCGACCGCGGCGTTCACCACCCGACCGACCACGATCGCGATGCCCACGCAGACCGCCAGACAGATCGCAAGCATCGCGGCCGCTCGAAGGGGTTCGATCGCCATGCCGACCGTGGGCCCGGGCACGCCGCGAGGGGAGACCAGCGATCCCGACGCCAGCGACATGACCAACGCCGCGGCGACGAGTCCGAGGATGAGGGCTGCGTAGCGTGTGGTGGCGTCGAGCATGGGCAGGGTGAGGCGGGCGGGTGAGGAATGGAATGCGGAATCGAGACGGAACCCTCGGTGAGGATATCGCCCGGTTCGGGAAGGGGCTGCACGGGGGAAGACGCCTCCCGTAGAGTGACCGAATGCTCATCGTCACAGGCACCATCGGCATCGACACCATCCACGGTCCCACCGGCAGCGCCGACGGCGTGATGGGCGGCTCGGCCGCCTACTTCGCCGCCGCCGCCAGCCACCTCGCCCCCGTCCGGCTCGTCGGACTCGTCGGCGAGGACTGGCCGCAGGACCACCGCGACATGCTCGCCTCGTTCCCCGGGATCGACCTCGCCGGGCTCGAGGTCCGGCCCGGCGGCGAGACCTTCCGCTGGGGTGGGAAGTACGAGGAGAACATGAACAACCGCGAGACGCTCTTCACGCATCTCGGGGTCGTCGAGGACACGCCTCCCGCGGTGCCGGAGACGTTCCGCGACAGCCGGTTCGTCTTCCTCGCCAACAGCCACCCCGCGGTCCAGCGCGGCATGCTCGACAGCCTGCCGCAGAAGGAGATCGCGGTCGCCGACACCATGGACCTCTGGATCAACGTCGCGCACGACGACCTGCTCGAACTGTGTCGCCGGGTGGACGGCATCGTTCTCAACGACTCCGAGGCGGAACTGCTCACCGAGACCCGCAACGTCATCACCGCGGGCCGGAAGATCCTCGACCTCGGGCCGACCTTCGCGGTGGTGAAGAAGGGGGAGCACGGGGCGGTCCTCGTGCATCGCGACGGGGTGGCGGTGGTGCCCGCCTTCCCGGCCGCCCACGAGGTCGTGGTGGATCCGACCGGGGCGGGCGACAGTTTCGCGGGCGGCATGATGGCGCATCTGGCCCGGACCGGCCGCACCGACTTCGCGGCGATCCAGGAGTCGC
>JAUIHC010000164.1 GCA_030432455.1 Phycisphaerae bacterium
GGGAACGCCGCGGCGACCGGTGCAGAGCTCGACCCGGACGAACTGCGGCACCGTGAGCGGCGTGCCGAACATCCGCGACTCCAGCCGCTCCACGAGCTCGGTCGTGGCCGGTTCCTGCCGACCGTGGCCGAAGAGGTCCTCGAGGCACCGCCGGATCCGCATGCGCTGCCGCGGCGAGTCGATCACGAATCGTCCGATCCCGTCGCGGACCGATGCGGGCGGCACGACGCACTGCTCGGTCGCGACCGGATCGCCCTGCGGACGCTCGGGGCGGTAGCCGAGCAGATGCCCGAACGTGGCCCGACGGGTCGGCATGGCGGCGAACGACTCGAGCAGCGAGCGCGATGCGAGCGACGCCGCCAGTCCCGGCGGCGCCTGCACGAAGACGAACGGCTGATCGGGGCGATCCCGCCAGCGCCGCACCACCGCATCGACCCCGAAGTCACCGTGCACCGGCACCATCGGCCAGTCCGGCCCGACGAGCACCGCGGCGTCGCCCGCCGCCGCGACGAGGGCCTCGAGCGTCGGCCGCGCCGCGAGCACCTCGTCGAACACCGTGAGCCCGTGGATTCCACCCCGCCAGGAGTTCGGCGACGCCGCCCGCGCCGCCCGGATCGCCTCGTGCGAGGGCGGAAAGACCGAGGTTCCGCACCGGTGCACCGTGACCGGGCATCCGATCCCCCGAACCTCGACGAGCGTCTCGAGGTCGAGATCGTCCGCCGCGAGCAGGATGATGCCCGCGAGTTCCTCGCTGCGACCGAGACGTTCCAGCGTCCGCTGCAGCAGCCGCCCGCCCGCGAACGGGGCATCCAGGCGTCGCGCGACCCCGGTGCCCCCGCGTTGCGGATCGAGCGGCACCACCGCGAAGATCCGCCGCCGCTCGGCGGACTCGACCGTCAGTCCGGCCTGCCGCTCGATGTCGGCGGTGGTCCGGGCCGTCTCGCGGCGACGGCCGGTCCGAAGCTGGTCGAGCGTGCCCTCGAGCATGTCGCCGAGCAGGCGGGACGCCTCCCCGGTCCACTCGACGTTCACGATGTCGCGCTCGAGCTCCAGCCGCTGGCGTTCGATCGGCTCGAGATCGCGTTCGAGGGCGATGACCCGATCCGCGCGAAGCCGCTTGTAGACCCCGATCTGATTCACGAGGTCGGTCAACCCGCGGGCGTCCGGTCGGGACTCGACCGTCGTTCGGACGGCGTCGAGTCGCTTGAAGTGACCATCCATCCGCCGCCGATCCCGCTGGTCGTCGAGCATCCGGGCGAGAATGCGTCCCGCCTCCTCCGAGGCGGTCGCGATCTCGCCGACCTGCGCGATCACGGTCTCCACCCGCTCGAGGACCGCGGGCACCCGATCGGGGTCGGGCGGAGACGCCTGCGGCAGCACGATCGGACTCGCCTCGGGCGGCGCATGCCGTGCGAGCGTCTCCGCGAGATCGAGCACCTCGGTCCCGGTCTTTCGCACACCGCCCTCGGTCGCGTCGATCGTGCGAAGACCGCGGGCCGAGTCGTCGGCGAACATCAGTTCGAAGGTCTGGAGATAGGTGAGCATCTGCGCATCGGTGAAGATGCGCCGACCGTGGACATCCTCGCGGGCGGAGAGGATTCCGCGGTGACGGACGATCCGCTCCCACTCCATGGTCTCGACGGTGTTGAAGGCATTGAACTCCGGCGTCCACATGTCGTGGATCGCGTTGCCCGGGGCGTAGTACAGGCCGTCGGTGAAGCCGAGATCCTGACCGATCAACGCCACCGGGTCGCACCCGAGATGCCGGGCGAGCGAGTAGCAGAGGTGGGCCACGGTCGCGGGCGCGGGAAGCCCGGTCTCGCGGCGGGCCGACGGACCGAGCACGCGATCGAGCTCCGCGGACGGGATCGTGCGAATCCGTCCGGGCCACGCGTCGACGACCACCGGATTCACCTTGGAGTCGATCACCAGTTCGGTGTCGCGGACCATCTCGGCGGTGATGCCCTCGTAGAACCGTCGGGAGATCGCGTGATAGTCGATCGCGGTGACGACATGCGGGGCGATGCCGGCGGCGAGCAGCGGTCGAAGCGTGGTCTGGGTCGCGACGATGACGCAGCGGTCGCGAACCCCGGGTTCGGCCAGCAGATGGATGTTCCGACGCAGACTCGGTCCCGCGCTCACCACGATGCCGAGACGACCACGGGCGACGTCGCGGAGATCGTCGATGCCGCTGCCGGTCGCGTAGATCGGCAGATTCCCGAGCTGGTTCTCGAGCGTGGACGCACAGCGGACCAGCGTCGTGACCAGATTCATGCGGGCGTTGGAGGCGATCTCCCGCACCGCGCCCGCGAAGCGTCCGGTCGCGTCACCGAGTCGCGACCGGCTCGGCGGATGTTCGAGAAGTCGGATGCCGATCATGACGAGCGGCTCGCCACCGCGGAGTCGGGCCGCGATCTCGCTCGCGACGGGATCGGTCACGATCTGCACGCTCGCCGCGGCGAACCAGTCGGCGACATCGATCCGGGAGAGCACCGCCCGCAGCAGGGCGATGTCGGTCTCCAGCACGAGGATCACCCCCGCGTTCCGCATCCGCCGGGCCAGCGCCGCGACGTGATGCCCGAGTCCGAAACCCGCGACGGCCACGAGCCCCGCCGACCGCAGGTCGAGCCCCTCCAGGACCCTGGCCGCCTCCTCCCCCGGTCGTCGGGCACTCGCGAGACGGCGGCCCCGCCAGGTGCCGGTCGGGCGACCGTCCTCCGCGATCTCGATCTCCAGCGGCTCGATCGGCGCCTCGAGAATCCGCGCCGCCAACGCCGCATCCCGGGCTCGCAGCACCGCGAGATTGCGATCGAGCACCGCGTCCGAACCCTCGGATCGGACGGTCAGTTCGAGTTCGTCGGCGGTGTCCATGGCGGCGGCGAGGCGCTCGGGTGGGTGTGGTCGAGGTGGGCGGGCACGATCGCGGCACGCCTCGCCTCGCGGGGCGTACGATCAACGACTTCATCGCCACGATCGTCCGTGGCGGTCCACTCCATCGCCTCCCCGAGCGGGTCCCCCGGAGCCGGTCCCCGATGCCCGAAGACACGACCGGCGTCCTCGCCCACCGCGTCCTCGAGTCGCACTGGCCGACCGTGGTGGTGCTCGGCCTCGTGTCGGCGGCCATCGTATGGACCGCGTTCGGCCGCGACGATCGGCGGCTGCTTCTCGCCGGGGTCGCCACCGCGGTGGTCGCCCTCGCGATCGCGGTGATCGGCGGGCTGGTGACGACCGATCGCGAGCGGGCGATGGCGGCGACCGAGGCGTTCGTGGCCCGGGCGGTCGATGGCGACATCGACGAGATGATCGCCTGGCTGCACCCCGACGCGACGCTGCACGCCGGGCGCATCGAGTCGCCCGGCCACTCGCGGGAGTCGCTCGTGCGGGCCCTTGAACAGCTCGACGGGCGGCATCGGATCACCGACAACACCATCACGCTGCTCGACGCCGCCGACGACGGATCGGGCGCGATCTGGGTGGAACTGGCGTGCCTCACGAACACGTCCTCGAGCTCCGGCATCGTGCCGAGCCGCTGGATCTTCGAGTGGAGTCCCGCGGAATCGGGACGGCCCTGGGAGATCCGGTCGCTGACCGCGGTCTCGGTCGCGGGACGCACGCCCGACGGACGCAACATCTTCCGCTGATCGACGCGGGCTGGTGTCCGTCCGCTTCGGCACCGTCACGGTGACGGCGCCACCGCCGCGGTGGCGACTCCGGCGTCGCCGACCAGTGGCACCATGACCGCCAGATTCTCGGGGCCGTCGAGTTCCCGCACCTCGACCCGAAGATCCGTGCCCGCCAACCGATCGAGTCCCGCCCGGATCCTCAGGCGACGCACCTCGCGCTCCCCCGGCCCGAGCGCGGTGATCGTTCGCCGCTCGCGACCGACCCGCCAGGCGGAGACCGCGAGTTCGAGATCGAGCGGACGATCGCCCACGTTCTCGATCTCGACCGTCAGGATGATCGGGGATCCGTCGGCGGAGCCGCCACGGGCGATCGACCAGTCCGCGGTGACGACCAGCGCATCGCTCCGCAGTTCCAGCGGCACCGCGATCGGAACCTGCATCGGGCGCGGTGATCGAAGGTCGAGCCTGATCGGCAGATCGACCGGGCCGAGGGATTGCGGACCGGACCACGAGATCGTGAGCGGAATGCGAACCTCCTCGCCCGCGGCGGCGCGAATCCGCGGCCGGGCGGGCTCGATCGACCAGCCGGGCGGAAGATCGACCCGGACCTCGCCGTCGATCGGATCCGCGATCGGATTGCGGATCACCAGATCGACCGCGTGCTCGCGATGCCCCAGACCGAGAACCGCCGGTTCGAGTCGGGTGGACGCGGCCAGAAGCGTCGGCAGCCGATCGGCGCCGAGCACCACGCGGGGCGTCGAGCCGACCTCGAGTTCCAGCAGACCGCCGCTGGAGGCGAGCCTTCGCCGCCGACCATCGAGTTCGAGCACCTCGACCGACTCGACCCCGACCGGCAGTCTCAGCACCTCGGTGCGTTGCACCAGATCCGACCACGCGACGAGCGCGACGTCGTACCCGCCGTCGGCGACGAGACAGGTCGCGGTGTCCGAGCCGTGCACCTCGCCGACCGATCGTCGGGAACCGAGACCACGAGCCAGTCCGCTCCACGCCATGAGCGCCGGATCGGGGGGCGCCGCGGGATCCCAGCGGAGAAGGGCCCGACCGATGCCCGACCGCCACGCGACCAGTCCGCGTCGCGCCGCGGCATCGATCCGATCCCGCACCGTCCAGTCCGTCGGCGGGGGCGAGAGGAGTGCGGTGGTTCCCGCGAGGTCGTCACCGGCGAGTTCGCCCTGGGCTCCGCTCCCGAGATCGGTCGTCCCGATCAGGCACGATTCGTGACCGTCCACGAGGTCTCCCGGCCGGTCGAAGGGCGTCGCGACGAGCACGACCGGATCGGCGACGAAGGACGCCGCGAGTTCGGTGAAGAGCGCCGGCGCGGCCATCGCGATCGGGCCGCCGTCCACCCGCCACCGCGAGATCGCGGTGCCCAGCCTCAGCATCCAGTCGCCGATCGCTCGCCGCCAGATGTCGTCCACATCCTCCTCGAGCGCCGCCCGAACCGCGTGCGGTTCCACCCGGGCGGTGGCCGCGAGTCCGCCGTGCAGTCGATCGAGTGCGACCATCGGCTCGCGGCCGGCGCGTCGCTGCCGATCGAGCAGCCGACGGACCGCCTCGACGCCCTCGAGGCTGGCCCGACCGTCGTTCTCGGGGGGCCAGATCGGGAGTTCGACGGCGTCCGGATCGAGGATGTCGAGCGTGCGGCCGAGCGACTCGACCGTGTCCGGCGTCCACCCCACGATCGAGACGCCGAATCGCGGCGCCTCACGGCCGACGCGGCGATCCCCGGTCGGAAGCACCAGGACCGCATGTCGCCGGGTCGCGGTGCGGCCATCCCGGCCGCGGGTCCGCAGCACCGCCTCGAACCAGCCCGGACCCCCCGCCGCGAACGCGATCCGGCGGGTGTCCGCGGACCCGGTCGGAATGACCGATCGATCGACGACCCGCCCCTCCGCATCCTGCAACTCGGCGATCGCCTCCACCGTGCCGCCGGTCGGATCATCGACCACGACCTCGAACTCGATCGGCCCCTCGCCTCGGTGCAGTCCCGACGCCGCCACCGGCGCGATGCGAAGTCGCGGGGCCCGGCGAATCTCGATGTCGTCGAACCAGGCGAGTCCGTCGATGTCCTCGAGTCGGACGGTCGGGACGATCTCGGGCGTGGCGTCCGCGTCGTCGTCGAAACCCGGCTGCACCACCTGAAGGGCCACGAAGAGCCTCAGGTCGTCGAGGTCGCGGTAGACCGGCCCCTCGGTGCGGACGACCGCGGCCAGATCCGTCCAGCCGCCGTCGGGGTGACCGTCGATGGGCGTCGCATGGATGATCGCGAGCGTCGCGTTCGCGACGGGATCCCCCTCCGAGGTCGTCCCGTCCTGCTCGCTCAGGCGGCGCCCATCGACGACCCGGATCTCGAGTCGCACAGTGGCGTGCCGCAGGCCCTTGGTCAGGACCCGGGCCGACACTCGATAGTCGGCATCCATGCGGACCGGCACCGCCGCCTCGGGCAGCATCCGGTACGAGATCGACCCGCCCTCGAGATGAAGCCGAAGGCTGGAGCCTCCGGAGGACGCCACCGCCTCGTCCACGAGGGCGTCGAAGAACAGGCTGCGTCGGGGAAGGCCGGGGGCCTGCTCGAAGACATGCGACCAGTCGGCGGTGGCGGTCTCGCGGTCCTCGAAGTCGATCCGGGCGAGGACCGGATCGTCCGCGGCGATCGCGGGACCTGCCGACCCGGCGGCCGCGGTCAGGGCGATCGCGAGCCACCGTCCGAGGCTCGGTCCGTGACATCGTGCGGAGGCGGCTCCGCCGCCACTGTCGCGATTCGCGCGCATGAGGTCGTCATCGGCGGAATTCACACGGTCCGTGCATTCTCGAGCCGATGTCTCTCGAATGGCCCCTCGCCCGAGCACGATCGGTCTGGCATTCGCGACGATTCGGGTCGCGTCGATCGCGGTGGTGCTGGGCGGAGTCGTCATCGGCGGGCTGGCCTGGTGGACGCTCGACCGCGAATCGCGGCTCCGGGCCGAGATCGCCGACCTCGAAAGCCGCATGGCCGCCGAGGTCGCGGCGCGGGACGCGGCGATCGAACGGCTGGGCCGCGACCGCCGCCTCGCCCGGATCGAGGTGCTGGACAGGATCGAGGGGGCCCGAGGAGAAGACCCGCGGACCCTCCTGCGTTTCATCGAACTCGACGATGACGGCCGTGAACTCGCCCGGCGGGAT
>JAUIHC010000165.1 GCA_030432455.1 Phycisphaerae bacterium
CACGCCACCGGTCGTCGAGCGGATGATGCTCGAGGTCCGGGTCGAACACGGCGGCGACGCGGAGGCGGACACCGACGACGGGTGGATGCCGCTTCTCAACGACGGCGTGGTGACCGCGGGCGAGCCGTTCCGAATGATCGAACTCGAAGTCGACTTCGCCGGGCGGCCGGGGCCGAGACTCTCCGGAGACGGCATCATCGTGAGCACTCCGACCGGCTCGACCGCGTACAACGCCAGTGCGGGCGGACCGATCGTGCACCCCGGCTGCGAGGCGATCGTGATCACGCCCCTGGCGGTCCACAGCCTCGCCTTCCGCCCCGTCGTCGGCCGACCGGACGAGGCCCCGTCGATCAGGGTGATCCGAGCCAACGAGGGCACGACGCTGGTCATCGACGGCCAGAAGACGCGGCGACTCGCGGTCGGCGACGTCGTGCGGTTCCGCCGCAGCATCCATCGGGTCCGACTGGTCCACGACCCCGCGAGCGACTTCTGGGATACGGTGGTCCGCAAGATGCGCTGGGCCACTGGCCCGACCTATCGCGACCGCTAGCGTCGCTTCGTCCCTCCACTCTCCACTCTCTACTTTCCACTCTCCACTCTCTCCCATGATCGACCTCAAGGATCTTCGCGACCACCCCGACCGCTACCGGGACGGCGCCGCCGCCAAGGGCGCCTCGGTGGACATCGACCGGGTGCTCGAACTCGACGCCGCCAAGCGTCGACTGCAGTCCGAACAGGAGGAGTGCCGTGCCGAGCAGAAGCGGCTCGGCAAGGAGACCGGTCCGCAGATCGGGCAGTTGAAGGGACGGTTGAAGTCCGCCGAGGGCATGGACCGCGAACGCATCGAAGCCGAGATGGTCGAGCTCGAACGTCGCCCGATCGCCCTCAAGGACCGCATTCATCGGCTGGACGGCGAGATCGCGGCGATCGAACCCGAACTCCGCGACCTCCTGCTCGCGATTCCGCAGCCCCCCGCCGCCGATGTGCCCCGCGGCAAGGGAAGCGAGGACAACGTCGAGATCCGGCAGTGGCATCCGGACGGCTTCGATCCGTCGAAGTCCTTCGCCGAGCAGCGTGGCTTCGCCCCGAAGACGCACCTCGACCTCGTGCACGACCTCGGGCTGGTGGACTTCGAGCGCGGCGTCAAGATGGCGGGCAGCCGTCATTACGTGCTGACCGGCGCCGGCATGCGACTGCATCAGGCGATCCTCCGCTACGCGTTCGACTTCATGACCGTCGAGCAGGGATTCACCGCGATGTCGGTGCCGGTGATCGTCAAGGAGGAGTGCATGGAGGGCACCGGGTTCTTCCCCGGCGGCCGCGATCAGGCGTACCACATCGAGGAGTCGAAGCGCGGCGTCGGTCACGACCTCTACCTCACCGGCACCGGCGAGGTCGGCCTCATGGGGCTGCACGAGAACGAGATCCTCGACGCCGATCAGCTCCCGCTCACCTACACCACGGTCTCGACCTGCTTCCGGCGCGAGGCGGGATCGGCGGGCAAGGACACGGCGGGTCTCTACCGCATCCATCAGTTCGACAAGGTCGAGCAGGTCGTGATCTGCAAGGCCGACGCCGACGAGCAGAAGGCGTGGCACGGGCGGATGCTCGGATTCGTCGAGGCGATCCTGCAGTCGCTCGGCCTGCCCTACCGCCTGCTCCAGTGCTGCACCGGCGACCTCGGTCAGAAGAACGAGGACATGATCGACGTGGAATGCTGGATGCCCGGACGCGGCGCCGACGGCCCCGACGGTCGGCCGGTCGGCGACTGGGGCGAGACGCACTCGGCGAGCCGACTCGCCGACTACCAGTGCCGCCGCCTGAACCTTCGCTACCGCGATCCCGAGACGAAGAAGACCGTGTTCGCGTACTCGCTCAACAACACCGTCGCCGCGAGTCCGCGGATCCTGATCCCGATCCTCGAGATGCACCAGCAGGCCGACGGTTCGGTGTCGATCCCCGAGGCGTTGCGCCCGTACATGGGCGGCATGGACGCGATTCGACCGGCCTGATCGGCAGTGGGCGGACGCGACCGCTCCCCGGCTCACGGCGCGCTGCAGCCACCCCAGTAGCCGAGGATGTACGCCAGGTCGGTGGCGTCCACCATTCCGTCGCCGTCGATGTCCGCGGCACAGATGCCGAGCTGATCGCGGAGCGCCGTGTAGTCGTCGGTATCCACGTCACCGTCGCCATCCGTGTCGCCGCTGATGCCCAACGCCACGCCGATCGCCGCGTGGTCATCGGCGTCAAGGTCACCGTCTCCGTCGTAGTCGCCCGCGACCGGGTCTTCGCAGGATTCCTCGATGATGAGCCGGGCGCTGAACGAGATCGAACCACTGAAGGGTCGATTGCTTCCGCAGACATCGGTGGTTTTCAGATAGACAAAGTTGGTCTCATCCGAGTTGTGGATGACATCGCCGTAATCGGCATCCGTGCCGACGTTGCTGGTGAAGGCACACCTTTCAAAGTTGGCGGATGAGCACAGGTTGGTCATGACCGCACCGCCGATCGTAGCGGTGTTCGAGTCGAAGTCCACGTCGTAACAGATAAGCCGGGCGTTACTGTTGTTCACATATATGGCACCACCTCGCTCCCCGGCGTTGTTCCGAAACCTGACGTCGTTGACGCTCAGAGTGGACCCATTGATCAGGAGAACAGCCCCTCCATTGGAAGTGCCGAGCCCGTCTTCGAACGCAAGGTCGCTGATGTTGACTTCGGATCCACTCATGACCCGGAGGATCCGATGCGTGTCCTGCCCATCGAGCACCGGATACTCCCCTGATCTCCCCACGACGCCGGAGAGCCGGAAGTTCTTGCCGTCGGTGAGGATCTCGGCGCCTTCCCGATGATTCGCATCGTGAACCTGAATCGTGTAGTCCGCCATCGCGGCGGCTCCGGGGATCGCGTCGATCGCGTCGTTGATCGAGGTGAATTCGAATCCACTCGCACCGACCGTCAGGATGCCGTCTGCCAGAGGATCCCCTCCCTGGACGGGAGCGGCGACGATCGAGACGACGCCCGCGAACACTGCAGCAAGACGACCGGTGGCGAACTGGAACATGATGACTCTCCTTGACATGATGGCTCTATTTCAGGGGAACGGATGAAACGACGAGTCGCCGTGCAGACTCACGGTCTGCCTGGGATTCCGTGGCTTGATCGGGACTGCCAGAATCACCGGAGCGTGTCGCAAGGTGCTCTCGACATGATCGATCCCGACGTGATCTCAGCGACGACGTCCACGCCGAGCGAGCCCGGCTGCGATCAGAGACAACGCCCCCACCGACCCCGGCACCGTCGCCGCCGCGGCCGGCAGGGCGAACACCTTGGTGTCGTTGTCGAAGTGGACGCCCGGCGACTGGAAGTTGTAGGCAAGTTCACCGGAGATGCTGAAGGTCGTCGCCGACGCGAGGTCGTTGGCCACCACGAATCGACCGACGAGGACCTGGCCGCTCGCGTCGACATCGCCCTGGCCGTTCGTCGGATCGGCGTTGTACCAACCCGCGTTCGTGGAGACGCTTCCCGCGACCTCGCCTTCGAAGTTTGGATCGAGCGCCGCCGTGTACGGATCGTCGTTCGTCATGGCTCCGAAGGTCACGAAGCTGTCGATCGTGCCGTCGCCCGCGATCGTGCTGTAGGCGGCCGACCATTGACCATCCGCATCCGCGTCGTCATGCACGAACACCCCATCTCCGAGTTCGATGCTCAGATTGAACACCGACAGCAGCCGCAAAGCATCGCTCGTGGTGTTGGAGACGTAGAGATCCAGCACCGTGTAGGTGCCGGTGCCGACGGGGAGTCGTCCACTTCCCGCGGAACGCCCGTAGATGTCGGCCGAGAAGTCGAACGTGACCCCTGCCGCCGAAGACGCAGTCATGAGTCCGGCCGCGAGGCCGGCCAGGGACAGAGGACGGATGAAACGATGCATGTCAGACACGGGTTGAACTCTCCTTCATTCGACATCTGGCAGGTTGGGGAACGAGGCCGCATGTGCGTGATCGCGGCGGGAATCTCGCCGTTGGGCCGAATCGCACTCGATCACCCGACCATACGGGTCGCGACTCTCACCGCCAACGGAAACCACGACAATCAGACGAGGTGTGCCACATGTGGCGAATCTCCCGAATTCAGCCTTCTCCACCCGCGCATCCGCATCCGACCCGCTCTCACGTACGATGCCAACCGGCTTTCGCCCGACGGACCACCATCAGCGGGTCTCGCCTGCGGATCCGCGCGGCTCCACCTGATCGTCCGATCCGCCCTCGAGATTCCCGGAGACGATCGTGACCGAGTTCTCCACGCCGGACAACCCCGACAAACCCCTCAGGGAATCGCTGCTTACGGAGTTGGAGACCCTGCAGTCGGTGTGCCGGGATGTCGTGTCGACCGTATCGCCACGATCCCTCGGGGCGAGAGAGCTCGCCCGCCGACTCGCGGTGAACAAGACGATGGGCTGGCGGCTCTTCCTCCTCGCCTACGAGTCGGACCTCATGAAGGTCCTGCGCAACCTTCCCGGCAGGACTTCCTGGTCGCGGGTCCTCGGTGGACTGCAAGCGGGAGGCGCCGGCGAGATCACGTGCCGGCGTCTCGAGGTGGCCATCGAGGACTTCGAGCGATTCGTCGCCGAGGCGGGGCTTCCTCGCCAATCGCTCGTCTCCTGGGTCGGGAATCCGGTCAAGGAACTCAACGTCGCGAACGAGGCTCTCCGCCTTCGAAGGCTGGCCTTCGAATCGGAGAGGATCACCGACGGGCGATCGCTCCGCGCTCGCATCGGCGCGTACCTGCTGACGAGATCGCCGAGTCGCCCGGATCATGCCGCCATGGCCGCGGCCACGATCCTCGACGGTCCGATGATCGCACCCGACCAGTCACCGAGAGCGTTCTATGTCACGGTGAATTCGCTGGCGAAGACCACCTCGATCGATCAGGACGAACCCGGCTCGGCCTTCGTCAAGGATCTCTCCACTCCCGGCATCACGCGGGACGAGCTCCAAGCAGCGCCGCATCGCGGACGAACGCGATTCGATCTCGCCCCCGCCTCGGCCCTTCGATTGAGCCCATTGCATCTCGCGTTTCTCGAACGCATCGAGTTCACCGGACCGCTCCACCGCACGAGGGGCGGCGACGCGTCGAAGGAGGAGACGGCGGACATGTGCATGCCGCTCGACGTCCCGACGGAGCGTGTGGTCTTCGACCTGCTGCTGCACCGTGACCTCCCCATCGCAGGCGAGCCGATCTCGACGGTCCTGATGGACCGGCCCCCGCAGGACCATGGTCCCGTCAAATCCATGAGGACGGCCCGAACGCCGTTCAAGAGGGCGACCCTGCCCAGCCCGGATCTCCCCGAAGACTGGAACCTCCCGAATCGGGACTACCTCGCCCTTCTGGATCGAGCGGCTGGACTGCTGAGCACTCGCTTGTCGGACTTCACGATCCGACGATTGACCATGACCTACCCCCCGATCCGGGTGATGGCCCTGCACCGCTGGCCTCTGGCGGAACCGAACTGAGCACCCGCTCGGACATCGGTCGGATCGGGAGTTCGTGCGCATCGATGCCGATTGCTTCCGAGCGGAATGCGCGGATCGAGCCGATGCCCGCCCGACATCATGAACGAGGAGGCTCGAGTATGAGCGTGGCCCGAACCGGCCAGTGGTCGGACAGAGGCCCCGCGTCGTGCGTCGGCCGCAGGATGTCCGCCGCCTCGACGGCGAGGCCGCGGACCAGCACGAAGTCGATCCGCCCCGACCGCGCGTCGGCGTCCCAGCCGTTCCAGGTGCCGCTCGGTGACTTGGGCGTGTCCCGACGCTCCTCGGTCGTCGCCCACGCATCGATGAACGCGCCATCGGCGCCCGCCGCGAGCAGTGTCTCGACCGGCGGCGAGCCCGGGGTTGCGTTGAAGTCTCCGACGATGACGACCGGCTCGTGCCGCATCGCCTCTGGCCGGGCGGCAAGACGCGCCCGCACGAGCGCCGCGCCCTTCGCCCTCGCCTTGGCGCTCTGATGATCGAGATGCAGGTTGCAGACCCAGATCGCGGGAAGCGTCGGCGACGCCTCGACCGATACCAGTCGGATCATCGTGACCATCCGCGTGCACGCGGTGTTCCACGACATCGATCCCGGCACGTCGGGCGTCTCGCTCAACCAGAAATGCGTCGCGTGCTCGGGATCGAGTCGCCAGCGATCGCGACGCCAGAGAACCGGCACCGCCTCGCCTCGGGTCGCCTCGCGTTCGCGACCACGACCGAAGGCGTCGTAGCCGGGCAGCCCCTTCCGGATCGCCGCGAGTTGATGCGGCAGGACCTCCTGCAGACCGAGCACATCCGGAGACCCATCCCGCAGATGCGCGATCACGCCCTCGCGACGATGCCGCCACGCATGCGGACCGTCACCGGGATTGTCGTAGCGGATGTTCCAGGTCTCGACCGTCACGGTCGGGGGATCGGCCACGAGCGACGACGGCGGGAAGGCGATCGCCGCGAGCACGGCCACGAGTCGGAGAAGCTGGGCCACGGGGTTGCTCCAAAGGGCCCGTCATTGTGCCCGCTCGAACGACACGCGGGCGATCGACGAGATCGTCGACCGCCCGCGTTCGTGTCGTTCCGGTTCCGTCGGCCCCCCGGGGAGAGTCGGCCGCTGCCGGCATCGCCTCGGCCTCCGGCGAGCGTGGCCGCCGCAGTCGTGCCCCGAGGCATGAGGGGCATCGACCCGCCGCCCCGCCGACTTGACCGTTTTGGCCGTTTATTCGGCGATCCCGCGCGCCG
>JAUIHC010000166.1 GCA_030432455.1 Phycisphaerae bacterium
TCGATCCGAGTCGGGGACGGCACGACATCCGGCACCGAGGTCGCGCCGGCCAGCCGCGCCGCACCCGTGGTCACGGCGATCCCGACCACCGCAGTGGCGAGTGACGACAGCGTCACGATGGTCCCCGGTCTGCTCATGGCGGGCTGGCTCCGAGGCCGACCGCGGACCGGTCGACCTGGACGACGCGAACGGACGCTCGTGCGTCCCGGTTCGCACGGCCACCATGCAGGACGCCCGGGCATCGACCACCCGGAGACCGCATCAACGCGTCGCTTTGCGGGTTCGCGGACCGTCAAGGACCGACTGACTCGCTCATCTTGCCCGATCTGCCACCTCGTACACTGGCGACCATGACGGCCGTCGAGCTCCTCTCCTTCGCGGCGATCGGACTGCTGGCGGGCGGCGTGGGGGGCCTTCTCGGAATCGGCGGCTCGACCGTGTTCATTCCGATCGCCACCCTGCTGCTCGGCCCGGACCAGCAGGTCTATCAGGCGGCGGCCATGATCCTCAACGCGGCCGTGGCGGCGAGCGCCACCCTGCGGCACTGGCGGGCCGGCGCCCTGACCGCTCGACGCGTGGTTCCCACCGCGATCACCGCGGTGGTGGCGGTGCTCTTCGGCGTGGCCGCCGGCAACGCCCTCGGCGGGGCGATGCTGGCAAGACTCTTCGGCGTGCTCCTTCTGGTGCTCGCGGCATCGGAGATCCGCGGTCTGCTCGGACGGCGAGCGGCCACCTCCGCAACGGGGCACGACGAGGAGCCCGACGGCCGGGAGCATCCGATCGTGCTTGGCATGATCGGTGCGGCGATGGGCCTGCTCGGTGGCCTGCTGGGAATCGGCGGCGGCACCGTCGGCGTTCCGCTGCTGCGATACGCGGGCCGATTCCCGCTCCGATCCTGCATCTCCACGGCCGCCGCGGTCACCCTGCCGCTGGCGATCGTCGGGGCGATCTACAAGAACCTGTCGCTCTCCCACCTCCCCGGCGAGTCCTCGGAAGCCGAGCGACTGGCCCTGCTCATCGCGGCGGCGGTCGTCCCCACCGCGATCGCCGGGGCGTTCCTCGGGGCGACGCTCGTGCATCGGCTTCCGCTTCGCGCGATCCGGGTCGCCTTCGTGGTGCTGCTCGTGTCCGCCGGGGCACGCATGACCCTGACCCCGATCCGATCGGAAGCCACTCCTTCGCCCGCAGGCTCGGCCGTGTCTGAACACCTCGAATCACCGATCGGCGCCGATCAGCCGCCGACCGGCACCTCCACCGGGTCCGAACCCGCCGACGACGGCCCCTCGACGATCGGCCCTGCACACGACTCGCCCTCGGGCACCACGACGCCGAACACGTCGAACGGCGCGGTCTGACCCGCGTCCGTCATCGCCTCCAGGGGCAGATACAGAAGCCCGCGGTGCGATGCGGTCGGCGTGATCTCGACGAGCGCGTAGGTGAGGATCCCCTCCTCGGCGTCCTCGGTGCGGGTGGAGAGCATGCGAGCCTGGGCGTCCGGCGACGTGGAGATGATCGCCGCGAGCGGGCGGACCAGCGACTCGAACGGGATCTCGATGGTGGTCGAACCACCCTGCGGGATCCGACCCAGCGGGAAGCGGTAGCCGCCCTTCATCCGGAGGTTCTGATTGATCCGGGGAAGCGTGGTCTCATGCCGAAGGTAGACGTCCACCACCGGAACGTCCTCCTGGTCGGTCTCGATGACGAGGTATCGCGGATACGGTTCGGCGATCCCGTCGAGGTCGTAGAGCAGCACATACTGGGAGGCGGGCTCGTCCGCCTCGGGGTCGAATCCGAGGTATCGCGGAGGCTGTCCGTGCACGGCGCAGACCGAGAACGGGCGACCGTCGTTGGACTGGACCACGATCCGCCCCTGCCGGTTCTGGCCCCGGACGGCGTTGATGTGCGGAGGAACGGCACGGATCGGGAGCGCGATCTCGGCCTTGAGGTCGATGGTCTTCACCACCGCATAGCCGTCCACCAGCACCTTGATCGACGCGGTCTTGGGACCGTTGTTGGGCGCGCCCTCGAGCACCGCCTCCATCTCGACCATCCCCCCGGGCTCGATGATCGTGCCGCCGAGGTCGCTCAGGGTCGTGCACTTGCAGGACGGCTCGGCCGCGAGGATCAGCAGCGGCTCGGTGCCGCGGTTGTGAAGCTGGACCGATCCTTTGGCGTCCTCGTTGGGGGCGATGAAGCCGAAGTCGAGGACCGGGGGCACCACCTCCAGAGGCGGCGCCTCCATGTTGGCGGCGGCGACCGTCGGCATGTCGTCCGCGGTCATCACGGTCCGCATCGCCGTCTCGTCGCCACCCTTGCCGGCGGGCTTCTCCACGGGTGAGGCGTCGCTCGGTTCACTACCGCCTCCACCGCACCCCGGAAGGAACGACAACGCGGTCGCAACCGCGATGGCGATGGGAACGAGACGAGTACGATCGGTGCTCATGGGGAGGGTCTCCTGAACCGGGCCGAAGGCGAGGGGCAAGGCGAGCGCCAGGCGAGAGCACGGTGCCGCACATCGGTCCGAATCCCCCAGTCTATCAGCCGCCTCCTCCAGATCCGAGAAATCGGAGATCCACCTCCGGCACCACTGGTTCGGTTGAACGGACCTGTTCCGGCAGGACCGAAAAAGTCGATCTTTCGGGTCGAGTTCGCTTGCCTCGGTTCCGAACCGTGACATCATCAACGCATCGAGGCACGCCTGCGAGGCACGCGTCGAAGTGGGTCCGGCCGCATGCCGAATCGCCAGTCGTGCTCTGGCCGCCCACCGATTCGATCCCGGAGTCCTCCGAGTCGAATCGCCTCCTCAGCCCTTTTCCCTCCCTCCGCCCCCGGCTCCGGCCGGGGGTCTTTTCTTGGTACCACACCCGCGACTCGGGGCCCCGGCGACGACGATCATCGATCCGAGAGACATGGACGCAGGTTCTGGACGACGGATCTGGCCCCTCGAGAAGACTCGTCAGGTCGATGCGGACGGCACCACCCGTTGAAGCGCCATCCGTCCGACGCGGGCGATGACGACGACGGCGACGATCATCACGGCCAGGCCCGCGATCGTCACCAGCGGCCCGCGTTCACGCACCACGTCGCCAAGCCCTCGGGTGCCCTCGGTGTTCGCCGCGGCCGCCAGCATCACGGCCAGCCCCGTCCGGGGGAGCATCCCCACGAGCGTCCCGGTGAACATCGCGACCACGCCCGCCCGACTTCCCCCGAGCACGAGGTTCGACAGGGCGAACGGACTGTTCGGACTCAGGCGAAGCAGCGCGATGATCCCGGCACTGCGGAGAACGCCCGCGTGGACGAGGGCATCGCGAACCGCGAGCACCACGGGACGCCGCTCGATGATCGACTCGACCCGTCGTCCCGACACCAACCGCGAGACGAGGTATCCGAGACCGGCTCCGAGCAGGATGCCCCCCATCGCCCCGATCGTGCCGGCCACGCTTCCGAAGATCCAACCGCCGAGGAAGGCCTGGGCGTAGGTCGGAAGCAGACCGAGCCCGGCGGTGACCCCGAAGATCACGGCGTAGAGCGCGACCGCGGCCACGAGTCCGTGGAGTTCTCGGATCGATTCATAGCGATCGGAGACCCAGCCGATCTCGGCGAGCAGCCAGAAGCCGAACAACGCCGGCAGGAGCGCCCAGCACCCGGCCAGCACCCCGAGGCCGAGCAGATTCCGACGCTCGGTCGACGACAGCGGTGCAATGTCGCGACCATCCGCGTCACGATCGGGCGCGGGACGGTCCGCATCGGGTTGGTCGGACATGCCACTCCTCCGTCGTCGTCGCGGCCCCGGGCTCAGGGACGGTTGGCGTCCATGAGATTCTCGAAGGTCGCGTTGGCGTCGGCGTTCGGCTCGACGACCTCGACGGTCTCCACCGAGGGATCGCCACCCTTGAGCAGCGTCCGCATGTCGTAGAAGTACCGCGCCGCCTCACGCCAGACATGGGCGGGCACCGCAGCCTGTCGAGCCGTGAACTCGACGGTGGGCGGATCGCTCTGGGTGGCGTGGACCACGAACCGCCAGTCCTCCTCCTGCCGCTGCGGTGGCGAGCCGGGGCGGACGAGATCGCGTCGAAGGATCCGGTAGATTTCGATGCGGGCGTTGTCGCGATCGACCATGACCTGATTGTCGAAGACGAACCAGTCGGTGTAGACCGGGTTCTCGGCAGCGGTCACCATCGCCTGCCAGACCTCGGGGTCGGCGTGCCCGGGGAACGTCGCGGTCCGACTGGAGCAGCCACCGAGGGCGAGCAGAGCGACGACGAATGGCAGCATCAGGCGAATGGGAGACATGACCAGAGCATCCTCGAACGGCGGGCGGACCGGACGCATCGACGACCGACCTCACCCGGCAGGCGCGGCTTCCGGGAGACATCGGCCCGCCCGCGACCGGAACTTGACGGGATGCCCGGATCCCACGTCAACCGCCCGACTCCGCCCAGGGTGGTCCACTCCCCCTTGTCCATTCTCCCCTCGTCTCTTCTCCTCTCGTCCTCTTGCCCTCTCTCCTCTTCCATCCGCCCTACTCGTACGCCTCCGGCGGGATCTCGGCGTTGTGGTAGACCTTCTGGACGTCGTCCTGATCCTCGATGGCGTCGATGAGCCGCAGGATCCTGCGGGCCGCATCCAGATCGAGGGAGACCGTGGTGGACGGCGTGAAGGTCAGCTCGGCCGACTCCGGGGTGAAGCCGGCGGCCTCGAGCGCGTCCTTCACCTCGTGGAAGTCCGTGGGCTCGGTGGTGACCTGCACGAACTCCTCATCGCCCGCGACATCCTTCGCCCCCGCCTCCAGCGCCACCTCGAGCACCGCATCCTCGGCGGCGGCGGACGCATCGAGCAGGATCACGCCCTCGTGGGTGAAACCGAACGCCACCGAGTTGGGCGTGCCGAGATTCCCGCCGCCCTTGTCGAAGATCGATCGGATCTCGGGAGCCGTCTTGTTGGCGTTGGACTGCAGACAGTCGACGATGATCGCCACGCCGCCGGGTCCGTACCCCTCGTAGCGGGCGTGTTCGTACTGCTCGCCGTCGAGGTCGCCGCTGCCCTTCTTGATCGCCTTCTCGATCGTGTCCTTGGGCATGTTGGCGACCTTCGCGTCGTCGATCGCGTAGCGAAGGGTGGTGTTGAACTTCGGGTCGCCGCCGCCGTTGCGGGCCGCGACGATGATGGCGCGGCTGCAGTTGCTCCACAACTTGCTTCGCTTGGCGTCCTGGCGTCCCTTGCGGTGCCTGATGTTCGCCCACTTGCTGTGACCGGCCATCTCGTTGAATCCTCGCTTGGGTCTGGGGGAAAGTCGCCCGCCGATCGCACGTCCGATCGCGGCGACGACGCATCATTGTCGGCGATCGGCGTCGGGCGTGCACGACGGATCACCCTCGGGCCATGCTCAGGCGTCGAGCCGCGGCCCGGTGCCGGGGACCTCGAAGGGCGGACGACCCCGACGGATCGCCTCGAGCCGGGCCGCAGCCAGATCGCTCCATCGGCCCTCGAGCAGGCGGTCGATGGCCTCGGAGGGCACCATCTCCGCCCCCCAGACCTCCAGTTGATACTCGCGGATCCCAGCCAGCCGACGACGACGATCGGCATCCGACACGGGGGCCGCCAGCCGTCGCCAGATGTCCTCCGCGACGGCGCGATCACCGGCCGCCCAACTCGCATCCGCCAGATGCAGGAGCACCTCCCCGCTGGGCGTCCGCCCTTCCCCGATGCGGATCGAGATCGAGCGGCGGATCAGCGACACCGCCGACTCCGGATCGGCGGGATCGTGCCGCCCCTGCTGAAAACGGAGCCAGCCCATCGAGTCGAGCGTGCTCGCACTGTCCGGATCGAGGTCCCGCGACCGCTCGATGAGCGGCGCCGCCTCGGCCGAACGGCCTGCCTCGAGCAGGGCGTATCCGAGGTTGTTCAGCAGCACCGGGTCGTCGGGACGGGCATCGACCGCCCGCTCCATGAGCGCGATCGCCAGCGCCTCACGCCCCAGCATCGTGGCATCGGAGGCGATCGCGGCGAGCCGTCGAAGATCGTCCTCGCCGCCGTCCGGCCACGCGACGGTCGGATCCCACCCGATCGCGGACGCCCGATCGATCCGAGCAAGCAGCGTCTCGGCGTCGATGCCGGCGAGCACCGCGATCGCGGTCGCGGTCCGCAGCAGTCCTCCGGTGTCCGAGGTCGCCGGTGCGACCGACAGACCGAGCGACGCCACCAGATCGGCGGCCGCGACGTCCCGCGCGGCCAGCTGGGCGGCTCGATCCCGCCACGCCGGATCCAGCCTCGTCCAGGCCGGGGCCGGTGACGCGGCGGCGAGCCGCTCGACCGCGTCGTCGCGGTCGAGGGTGGTCGCGAGCGCGATCGCGGTATCCACATCGATCGGACCGGCACCGACCTCCCCGGCGATGCGGGCCACCACGCCCGCCCCACCGCGGTCAGGCATCGCCGCCGCCACCGAGGCGAGTCGTCGTCGCAGCCGGGGCGTCAGAATCGAGAGGTCGAGCCCCTCGACGGTCGAGAGCGCCTCGTTCCGACTCGTCGCATCGTCGACGTCGAGGAGCAGTGCGAGCCGCTGGATGTCCCGAGCCGGGCCATCCGGCCGCCCATCCAGCCGTTGGAGTGTGATCCGCCGGGCCTCCGCGGCCGACTCGGGGATCTCCGAGAGCGCGAGTTCCAATCGCCGCCGAGGGTGTCCGCTGATCGTCGATGCCGCCATCGGACGGAGCTCGATCGCGATCGCCCGCGGTC